>DAISYT010000502.1:0-1009 GCA_036825175.1 Candidatus Cloacimonadota bacterium | reverse complement strand
CATAAAATAAAACAAAAATCACCGCAAACAAAGATTACGAAAGCAACGAATCCTCCTGCTGCCAAACTGCGAAACAATGACAGATTTACCTGCTTTTTTGCCGATCCGATAAAGGAAAACGATGCGTTCGATCTTCACTTTGAAAAACAGTTTTCTGCCGACTGTATTTCTCTTTCCTGGCAGAAAATTCCCCAGGCATCCTATTATTTTATTTACCGTTCTCATCTGCCTGACAGCCTTTACACCGTGGTGAACAGCGCTTCTTTGAACGGGCTGCAGTCTGCACGATTTAATCGAATCAGATTAGATAATTACTGTCACATTTTTACGGGGCAGGAGAAAGAAAAATTAAAATCCGGAGAGATTTATACTTATTGGATCACTGCTTTTGACGATCAAAATGAGTTGGCAAAATCCGAAACTCAATCGGTTTATTTTTATCAGAGAAAGCATGGATCGTTCACCCAGGAATTGCAAAAAATGTCGGTGCATTTTAATCTTCCCGACGAATATCAACTGATATCCTGTAACCATGCGGGCGCCAGCAGATCGTTGGCAGATAAAAGCTACGAACAGCTTGTTTCCGACTTCGTTTCTACCGGAGATAGTCTTTCCTTTTCCTGTTTTTATTTCGAGTTGAAACCGTATAAATTATTGGTGAGCGGGAATGACGGATATTTGCAGATCGACGAAGTAATCAGAGCTTTCTTGCCACCTGAATACGGCAGCGATCCTGATTATCTGGCTTTGACGCATATCATGAATTTTGATCCTGCTGCCGAACCGGTGATACTGAATTCCCGCATTATGACGGAAGCTGCCATCAAAATTCCCATTACTGTGAAGATGGTCGATTCGGCGGAATAACCAGGAGAGCGGAATGAAAATTACATTGTTTACGATCCGGGTTACAAATCTGGAAGAATCATTGAAATTCTATCAGGAAATTCTGGGTATGAAAGTTGTAAATGAGATCAAGCCAAACGAAAACCTGCACATCGTGTTTCTT
>DAISYT010000501.1:0-1074 GCA_036825175.1 Candidatus Cloacimonadota bacterium | reverse complement strand
AACGGTGAACCAGCACTCATCCAGATCGAAACGATCTATTTGGATACGACGGATTTTCTGCTTTTCAACGAATATCTGGGACGACGCAATTTCCGTTACAAAATCAGGTTACGCCGCTACGGACACGCCGGTGTATTCGAACCGAATTATCTGATCGAAATGAAAATAAAAAGCCTTTCCATTTCTTCCAAAAAAAGATTTATGTTACCGGCACAATATTTGGACGCCTTCCTGAAAGGTGAAGATTTACGCCAGGTAGTGAAAGAAACCAATCAGGGTTTGGTGGGAGCACAAAAAACTTATAAACTGATCGATAAACTGATCAAAGTAAATCATTTTGTACCGATACTAAAAACTTCTTATGACCGCGTTTCTTTTCAGAAAAAATCGAAGCGGGTACGCCTGACAGTAGATCACAACATCGTGCACCACAAGCTGTTGGGAAAGCCGCAAACCGAAACTCTCGACGCCACCATTCTGGAATCCAAAATCATGGGCGCTACTCCGAAATGGCATAAAAAACTGGTGAATTACCTTTCATTGCTGCGTCAGCGCCGTTTCTCGAAATTTGTCACCGGCATCAATTCACTTTATTTCCCCGAACGCGGAAAATATAATTTCTACGATATCGAACAACCAGGTTCGGAAGAAATTCCTCCCAGAATCCTGGATTCTTATGAAGTTTTAAAAACCGCTCTGAAACTGGACGATGCTTTTCCTATCGGTTCCGGTGCGGATGACGATTCCGACGATTAATAAAAAAGCGAGGTGCTCATGCAGGAACTTTTTCAGGTGATAAAAGACAGCTCGACCGGCGGGATTTCACAATCTCCTTTGCAGATTTTATTCAATCTCACCCTGGCTATGCTGCTCGGTTTTGCCTATTCTTACGTTTATAAGCTCACTTACATCCGCAAAAAAGGTGACAAGCAGATGAAACGGGAAATGCAAGGCATTCAATATACTTTACTTCTGCTTTCCATCGGCGGTGCTTTCATTTGGATTCTGGTCGCCGACAACCTGGTGCGCGCTTTCGGTTTGGCAGGCGCTCTCAGCCTTATTCGTTTCCGTACG
>DAISYT010000500.1:0-1087 GCA_036825175.1 Candidatus Cloacimonadota bacterium | reverse complement strand
TCTATTTTAGCGATTCGTATCACATCTTCTTCTGAAGAACGCCAACCGATATAAAAACCATCATCCTGATCTCCCACGAAAGCAACTTCGTATATGTAATAACCGGAAACAGAAATTATTTGTATCGGATCATTCCAGTAGGAAGTTCCATCTTCCCAGAAACGATACAGATTCAACGAATAATTTGAATTTATATGCGTTTTCCAGCCTATCCAAAAACCGTCGGAAGATTTTACCGCGGTCAGATTAGAATTAGAACCAACACTGGTTGCAATCAGGTAACCTTCATTTCCCCATTGAGCCTGTCCATCAGCGTTGAATTTTTGGATATAAATAGTATCAGAATTTAAATAAGCAAAAACCAGGTCTCCATCTATCTGGATAAAAGAATCTACATAATAATAATCTGCTGCAGCCAGGATCGTTCCTGCCTCATCCCATCCCGGAGCTATAGTTCCGTCGCAGAGTAGCAGTATGGCGCGATTATAGTCGTTATCTGCCCAGCAACAATACACTCCCCCGTTTTCATCAGGAATCAAACTGGTACCGTATTGAAAATCATCGACGATAAAACTAATTCCGGTATCCGACCAAAGTAATTCACCGGAAGCTGAGAATTTCTGTAATACCAGGTAATGATTAATATAATCCGGATCGTGATAATGCCATAAAGCAAAGACACTATCATCGCTTCCGGCAGCTATTTTGGGAGTGGAAATCGCATCGTTTGCATGAGAAATATTGATTCCTGCATCCCCCCAAAGCTTATTTCCGGCAGTATCAAATTTTTGAGCGTAATTCTGCAAAGATTCATCACGAGAATCCTGCCAGACCACCACTACCGAGCCATCCGATAAATTCACAGATGCTTCAGACCAACGGATATTATCTGCTATTCTTACCGGCATGCCGTTATCCTGCCACTGAGCCTGGGCAGTTAAGATCAATGGGAACGTTAAAAGTGCTAATAAAATGCCTTTGATTTTCATTTTTTGCTCCTTTTTTTATTTCTTGTAATTAGTAAACGACTTAAAAAGTCGTTTTACTTGAATTAGTTAACGACCTGGCAGGTCGTTTTACTTTAATA
>DAISYT010000499.1:0-1093 GCA_036825175.1 Candidatus Cloacimonadota bacterium | reverse complement strand
TGTTCGCCCGCAGATAAAGATAGTTGTCCGGTGATTGTAATTGAAAAACCAGATAAGGATCGATGGCAGCAGAAGCGGAAGTATTTCTTACTGTTATGTAAGGATAAATGCGGTTGCCCGGTCCCAGCTCTCCGGTATAACCAAAATCGATGACATCGAGATCTGTTCCATCGGTTTCAAAATAGCCGTAAAGACTGAAAAGGAATTCGCTCTCATAGCTAACGGAATACATGGAATAATAATAGTCGTTATACAGAAAATAGCTGTTCATGCCACCTGTCGCCGAGGCGGAGATAAATTGATGGGAAGAATTGGTGGGGTAATCCACCACCAGCCAAAGCAGTGTGTTGGTAATCGTTTGCTCGAAATCGATAGTATTCCAGTCGCCGAAAATCATATTGGCAGCTGACAGAGTGGTAGAAAAAATGGTGCCTGACGCACTCAAATTCGGTTGATTCACATTGTTTTCACATATTCTGATCTGCATATTGTCGGAGCTTTCACTACCGGGGAGATAAATCAGAGCGCCTTCTGCCGAGAAATTGAGTCCGTTCAAAGAACCAAAATATTCTTCAAAATCAAATTTCACAGCCCAACTGCTCGAGCCAAACCAATGTTGATCATCCGTGTTATCATGATAATAAACAAGTGAATCTCGCAAAGCCGGACGAACATTCCTGCCGCTGCCGGGTACAAAATCGAGGGCAGACAGGAACGATACGGTGATCGCAAAAATGATCAAAACTACTTTTTTCAAATCATAACTCCTTTCGGCAAAAATTGGTTCAAAGCCTTTCTTGTAAAGGCTTTTTTAAGATGTTTTCGCCTTCCTGTAACCTCGCCAGCGGCGATGTACCCAGAACCATTGTTCGGGAAATTCCAGAACATATTTTTCCAATGGCTTCGACATTTCTTCGGACAATTTGATGATATCTTCAGTCGTATTTTTATAACCTTCCGGTAGAATCATCTTTTCAAAGATGAAACGATGTTTATTGTCCTCCGTTCGCAGAGCGATAGCCGGAACGATGGGAGTGTTTGTTTTGATGGCGATTTTAGCAGCTCCCACATAAGTAGAAGCGGGATGTCCCAG
>DAISYT010000498.1:0-1100 GCA_036825175.1 Candidatus Cloacimonadota bacterium | reverse complement strand
TCCTATGTTTATCTGCGTTTGTCGATAGTTACGGATGGTTCGGTGGATGATCCCGGCTGGTGGGTCGATGAGATCAAAATTCTCTCGTCGGTCGGTGCCGGAAACGGTAGTAATTTACCGCCACTGAAATCGGAATTGTATCACAATTATCCCAATCCGTTCAATCCCACAACTACTATAAAATATCAACTTGCTGCGGGTGGGAACGTCGATCTTTCGGTTTTTAACGTGCGTGGGCAGAAGGTGAAAACTCTGGCTCACGAAATGCAGGAAGCCGGCGCTAAAACATATTATTGGAATGGCTTCGATGATCATGGTCATCCGGCTGCATCGGGAGTGTATTTCTACAAATTGCAGACGGATAGTTTCGAGAAATCTTTTAAAATGATCTTATTAAAATAAATTGTGGAGGATTGGTGAAAAGAATAATCATCTTACTCATGTCATTATTAGTAACAGCTTTTTTGTTTGCGGATATGCAGCTTTCCGGCAGCGAGGAACGGGTGCATCTAAGCTACGAAAGCGGAGTTAACAGAAGTGATGAAACAAGCATTCAGCAGCTTCTGGCAATTCCTTCCGAAGAAGTGGAATTGAATATCCTCGCTTGCGAAGTGGAAGTTTATGATAAAGCCGGTAATCTGTTGGAAACAAAAAGAGAATCCGGTGAGCAATTTGCCAGGATCGAACAGAGCTTCGTGATGCGTGAACTTTACGCTCATCAGTTGGTGATAGACCTTGCTCAACCGCAGGAAAACGGCGAAGCAAAATTGAAGAATATCGAGTTGGAAGTATGCGGAACCTCGCGGGCGACGGTGCCGACCAAAGTCTCGAAAGCTTATTTACCGATCTACCGTGAAATGGTCGATAATTTCGATAATTCGTATCTGCGTAACCTGGAAGTGCAGCAGTCGAAAATGCTGATCATCGCTCATAACGATGCTACCCTGCTGAACGTGGTAAATTACTTTACTGACTGGAAAAATGCCAAAGGTATTGATACAGAAGTCGTAAAAATGGAAGATATCGGCACCACGAATGCCGCGATAAAAAATTACATCCAAACAGTATATAATTCCGAAGAATATCCTCCCGATTATCTG
>DAISYT010000497.1:0-1103 GCA_036825175.1 Candidatus Cloacimonadota bacterium | reverse complement strand
GCCATCGGCATCGCGGTGGCGATCATGGTATCATTGTATGCTTACCATGAACTCACCATCGACAAATTCAATGAATATTATCCCGATATTTATCGCATCGAAGCCGGCGATTGGTTCCACACACCAGCTCCCCTCCTTCCCATTGTTCGGGATGAAATGCCGGGTTTGGAAGCAGCCGCTCCCCTAGACAGACAAAACCTTACCATCAATGTGAACGATGAAGAACAAACAATTCACGATGTTCTTTTCACAGAACCGGATTTGTTAAATATTTTTACTATTAAGATGTTAAAAGGTGATGCCACCGCGGCGCTTTCCGAACCTGACAAATTATTGTTATCGGAATCGGAAGCCAAAACCATCTTCGGCGAGGCAGACCCGCTGGGCAAACAGTTAAGAGTAAATGATCAATATAATTACACGGTCGCCGGTATTTTCAGCGATTTTCCAGAAGGTTCCGTTCTGGAATTCAATGCTCTGGCAGCTTTTATGAATCGTAAAACCATGACCGGCAATGAGGATTTCTACGATAATTGGGAGAACTGGAATTATCAGACCTTCGTTCGATTGACGCCGGGCAGAAATCCGCAGGAAGCGATCGATCTTTTCAATAATTCTTTCAACGATATTATGGAAAAATACCAGCCAAATCGCTCCGTAGTACATTTCAATCTGCGTCATTTGAATGACATCTACTTTTTCCCAAACCTGAATAAATCCGATAGCTGCAAACACGGGAACATGCAATATCTGATGTTATTTTCCACTTCTGCTCTACTCACGCTCGTTATTGCGATCATCAATTTTATCAATCTGACGACTGCCCGTTCCAACCTGCGTTCCACCGAGATCGGCGTACGCAAAGTGAATGGCGCCGGAAGACGCGATCTGATCAAACAATTTTTGGGAGAATCGTTCATTATCTCGTTCATTTCTTTCCTGTTTGCGTTCCTGTTGATCGAACTGCTGCTTCCTTCCTTCAACCAGATCATCGGGCTGAAGCTTTCCCTGTCTCCATTCCTGCATCTTCGTTTTTTACTGATCATTTTGGCAGGAATTGTGCTGATCACCTTCCTCACAGGTTTATATCCGGCTTTTTTCAT
>DAISYT010000496.1:0-1103 GCA_036825175.1 Candidatus Cloacimonadota bacterium | reverse complement strand
TAATCCAGAGCATTTTGATAATCCTGTTGTGCCACTTTTATATCCGCCAGTCTTTGATACATCTCGATGATCAGATCACGGATTTCGATCTGGCGGGCAAGAGCCAATCCTTCCAAAAGATATTGTTCGGCTTTGGCATAATTTTTCAGTTTATAATATACCGTTCCCACGTTGTTCAGAGCAGCGGCAATTCCTTTGATCCTGCCCAATTCTCTGTATTCATCCAAAGATCTGAACAGGTAATCGAGCGCTTCCTTCAGCTTATCCATATTCTGATAAGCCACGCCGATATTATTGCAGGCATCGGCAATTCCGTTCTTATCGTCCATTTTTTCACAGAGATGCATGGCTCTTAAATAGTATTCGATGGCGTTTTCGTAATCGCCCAGATTATCGTAAATAATGCCGATGTTGTTCAATGAACCGGCAATCCGGCTTTCTTCGCCGAATTTTTCTTCTATTTCCAAAGCCTGCAGATAATATTTCAATGCCATTTCATTGTTGTTCAGACTTTCGTAAATACTGCCGATATTTCCGAGCGTAACGGCGATGCCCACTTCATCGTCCAGTTTTTCATAAATATCCAGTGCTTGCAGCAGGTATTCCAGAGCTTTATCGTAATTGGTTAAGTCGCAATAAATTATACCGATATTCGTCAGGTTGCTGGCGATGCCGTTTTTATCATCCAGATTTTCGTAGATGTGCAAAGAACGCAGGAAATACTCCAGAGCCTGATTAAAATTGCTATGATTTTTATAGATGAGACCGATATTGTTCAGCGAACCGGCTTCTCCGATTTGGTTGCCCATTTCCTCTTCGATTTTCAAAGATTCGAGATAATATTTTAATGCCTGATCGAAATCGTTCTGGGAATCATAAATAATGCCGATGTTATTCAGGGAAATGATGATATCTTCTTTATTATTGCTTTTGCGGCGGAGTTCCAACGACTTTTTCAGATATTCCAGGGCGGTTTTTCCGTCTCCCAGATAATAATAGCCCACGCCGATGTTATTGAGAGCGAGCGCTTTTCCGGGCAAATAATCGAGCCGTTCCGCTATCTCTCTGGCAGATTCTCCGTAATCCAGAGAAAGTTTGGGATC
>DAISYT010000495.1:0-1104 GCA_036825175.1 Candidatus Cloacimonadota bacterium | reverse complement strand
GTTGTCATTTACTACAAAATACACTCTATTTTTCTACTAATTATGCAGAACTCATCAATTCTTCATCGAAAATAAATTCCAACAAAACAGATCATTCCAAATCCTTTCTGAGTGGAATTGCCGCACTTACAGCAATCTCTGTCCCTCCTAAAAAACACAATCAGATAAAACTCTTGACGTGAATCGAGGGAAAATCAAGTTTTCACCAAAATTTGAAGTGGAGTTGATATGAATTTAACACCTCAACCGCATATAAATAAACGGACAAATCTCGTGATCGGTCTGTTCACCTTTCTCTTTGCCCTGGTAGTTTATTATCTCACGATGGCACGTTCCCTATCCTTCTGGGATGCCGGCGAATACATTACATGCAGCAGCATTCTGGGTGTTCCCCATCCTCCAGGAAATCCGTTCTATATTTTATTGGGAAGATTCTTTGCCATCATCGGCTTAAATCTGCCGCACGCTCAGGTAGTAAATTTCCTTTCCGGATTATTCTCGGCTTTCGCCGTGATGTTCACATATTTTTTCACGGTGAAACTGGTCACGATGACGACTTCGAGCCTCAAAGACGCATATCTGGCTTACCTCGCCGGCTTCATCGCTGCCACTTACACAGCATTTTCTTTTACTTTCTGGAATAATGCCATCGAAGCAGAAGTTTATTCCGGGCTGGCTTTTATCATCAATTTGATCGTTTGGCTTTCCTTCATCTGGCTGGAAAAATCAAAAGACCTTTCTCATCAGAATTTGCTGGTTCTCATCATTTACATTTTCTTTTTGGGATTCGGCATTCATCAGACTTCGCTGCAAATTGCACCGGCAGTTTTATTCATCATGGTTTATCCTTTGCTGATCGTGGCACTGAAAACAGGTGGATTCTGGAAGAAAGCCGGTTTATACTTACTCGGACTTATCATTATCTATTTCATTTTTATGGAAATCGGGAAAGTGATAGCCGTTCCGGATTTACATAAATACATGTTCTTTTTATGTGCCGTGGCTATTTTGGTTTATTATCTGAAGGATAAAGTCTCCGCCAAAGTCTGGTGGCTGTCATTATTTGTGATTTTCGTCGGACTCAGCACGCATTTCTTCCTGTTC
>DAISYT010000494.1:0-1126 GCA_036825175.1 Candidatus Cloacimonadota bacterium | reverse complement strand
TGAATGTTGATAAATTCTTTATATTCAAACTGTTCCTGCAAACGTTTCAGATATTCATCCTTACTGAGACGAACGTATTTTACCTTTTCCGTACCGAGCTGCTCCATCAGACCTTCCACATTATAATCCGGATCTTTTTCGATCACATTTCCCACAATGATAAGGGCATCTTCGGTGAATACATTTTCCACAAAAGAATCATCTTTCAAACAATAAGCAGTTTTATAAAGTTCCATGAAATTGGTTATTTCCGCCTTTTCTTCATCCGAGAAATTCTTTTGCGATAAAATATCTTTTAAGGTCTCATCACTTACAGCAAACGTAAGTTTTTCTATAATGCCTTCCTGATCAAAAAGCATGTTCACTTTTTCCGTAAAACTCTCTTCGTCATTACGAAAATTAAACTGCATGGGAAGGCTGCGCACGCAATAAAGATCATGTATCGGCACGAAATAAAGCTGCACATTATTGGAAAGCAATTCTCCCCGTCCATAATCGATTAGTTTGTTAAAATCACGGTAACCGGAAGCAGTAAAATATTTCCTGGCAGCACCATAATTTTGTGCTTCGATAAATTCACACAATGCTTGAACCGACCGCTCGATGCGAACCGCCAGATCATTGTTACATACACCTTTATCGGCAATCGTGACGTTCATTTTATTTTTACTTGCAGCAAGTTTTGTACGCAAATCTAAGGTTTTGGCTGATTCCGGTAATTTTTTATAACTCATTTCCTGCAAAGCGCTTTTCACATCGCTATCGAAAGCATGATTTTTATATTCATAATCGATAAAAAGTTCGAGTTTGGAACTGGTTTTGGCGATATCATTACTTTGCCGGATGCTGCCGGTTCCGTTAGTCCATTTGGCGCTGGGAGTCTCGGCATGACCATCAAAATAAGAAACCAAAATGCCATCGACAGGCACATCATTATAAGATGCCTGCACGAGGAATTCCGAGTAATTCGACTTCGGATCACTTCTTTTTTCTACGAGCACAAATTTAATATCGGAAAGCAATTCCGAAAGTTTATTGTTCAATCCTGTATAAATCTGGCAGTCGCCTTTTTCTCCAAAATAATAAGACATGCTTTTATAATCGGGGATAGTGGGCAGCAAGGCAA
>DAISYT010000493.1:0-1152 GCA_036825175.1 Candidatus Cloacimonadota bacterium | reverse complement strand
AATATGCACCAGATCATCTTTTCCCAATTTCATGTTGGAATCCCACATGTCGAAGAAACGCACATCAACGCCGATATCTTGCAGAGCGGATTTGAGGTGCAACAGTTTGTAAGTCGGTCCGCCTCGGTTCAGCATTAACGACTGATAACTAACGAGATAAATGCGCATGATATCTCTTTCCTTTTTTAGATTCGTGATTGTACACAGCATCCCTCCAGTGCCACTTACGGATTTCCGTCAAAGCTTCGGGAAGGCTTTTCGCTGCTTCCTCCTGCCAATTCAGATCATTAAAATCGATCCGATCCTGCCAGGAACAAACCGCAGTTTTTCCGGCAAAATGTATTCTGATAAAAAGATCCGTTGGAAATTCATCGGTTTGGCAGTAAAGCGTGTTTTCGGAGAATTCGCAGTTAAATTTCAAATTATGGCGTTTCAGCCACCATTCGGCAAATTCATCATAAGTGCAGGAAGGAATTTTCTTTTCTTCGATGAAAGCAAAGATTCGTTCAAAAACGGACAGATGCCCGTGAGAAGGATGGTGATAAATTAAGATCGGATCGTGGGAACGAAGACAATTTTCCAAATGAGTTTTGAAATACTGCCACATTTCATCTTCCGAAAAATGCGAACGCCGCATTCTGCCGCTGCTCACGGGATGCACCGGAATTTGTAAAACCGGAGAAAAATGATTTTTTACGACAGGATAAAATGGCAAATCATCGTAATTTAAAGTGAATTCGGATGAATAACGAAAGCCTTTCTCTGCCAAAACCTGTGCCAGATTTTCATTCCAGTCGCCAAACGGAGCCGCGAACCCGCGTACTTTTATGCCATTTTTTTGCAGATCATGTAATCCGTTTTCGATATTTTCCCAATTCGTGGCATAATCAGTAAAAACCAGATGCCGGTGGCAATGCAAACCGATCTCCTGATCCGGCATCCGGCTGTAAATTCCCGTTAATCTGTCATGGGAAACCGTGTCCACAAACCAGGTTCCGTGAATATGATATTTTCGGCAAAGCTCGTATAATTTTTCCGCCAGCTCTGCCGAACAAAAATCCGTATCCACCCGGAAAAGAAAGAGTTGCTGGGCAGCGTTCGGAAAAGGAGAAAGCTGCACAAACAGTAACCGGCGCTCTTCACAAGCAAATT
>DAISYT010000492.1:0-1164 GCA_036825175.1 Candidatus Cloacimonadota bacterium | reverse complement strand
ATTCAAAGCTACTCCATCCAGCATAATGAGCGTGTGCCTGGTTTGAAAACCGGGCACTGAAACATAGCGTGCTTCTCCTTCCAAACCGCTGCCTTTAACGATCAGATCGGCTCGGTTTTCCAAAACATCCGCCGTGCTGCGCCAGTTTTCATTTTTATCCATTTCGATCACCGTGGTATTGGTGCTTGCCGTTAATTTGAGTTCGTTTGCTTTATCGTGCACCGTCACGCCTTCCACAGAAATCGGTTTTGAGATCATGATGATTTGGGAAGGCAACTTTAGTGCCGGATAAAATTGATCCTGAAAACCGATTTTATGAACGGTTACCTGTTCATTTTCTGCCAATCCACGCAGCATAAAAATGCCTTTTTCGTTGGAAACCACAGCTTTCTGGGATGTGGAAATCACCACATTTTGCAAAGGACTTTTCGTTTGATCCAACACTCTGCCGATCACGTCGAGAGCCTGGATTTGAGCAATAAAACTGAGAACTAATAAAATAAAAATTTTACGCATTTTTCCCCGGATAAATCAGGTTTGGCTTGCCGGAAACCGGATTTTGGATGATTTCCAGTTTCGCCAGATATACTTTTTCTAAATTTTGTGAAGTGATGATCTGAGCCGGCTTGCCATCTGCCATAACCTTGCCGTTTTTCATCAGAACAATTCGCTGGCAGTATTCGGCGGAAAGATTGATGTTGTGCGAAACGAGAATGATCAGCTTGCCTGCCTGCCGGTTAATTTCGGATAAAATCTGCATGATCTCCAATTGATGGTTGATATCGAGATTGGCGAAAGCTTCGTCCAGAAGCAGGATTTCCGTTTGTTGAGCCAAAGCTCTGGCGATGGAAACCCGACGCCGCTCTCCCCCGCTCAATTGCGAATAAAGTTCATCTTTCATCTGCGTTAAATCGAGTTTTTCCAAAACCTCTCCAACAATCTTTTTATCTTCATCGGAATACTTTTGCCATAAACCAAGATAAGGAAAACGTCCCATCAGAACGATTTCTTCCACTGTGTAATCGAATTGCAATTGAAAATCCTGCGGAATGAGTGAAATGGTTTTCGCCAGTTCCTGTTTTTGCCAACGAGTTAATTCCATGCCGGATAAGAAAATCCTGCCGGAAAGCGGTGGTAAATAGCCAATCAGCGCTTTTAATAAAG
>DAISYT010000491.1:0-1180 GCA_036825175.1 Candidatus Cloacimonadota bacterium | reverse complement strand
GTTCATCGATGCAATACGTTAATTTCGACCTGATATTTATTTTGAACAAAAGCGGCAACATCTTTGAAATTATGCAGATAAAAGCATAATAAGCATTAATAATGATAATTTAGAAATCAAAAAATAAGGAGAGAAAAAATGAAGAGTTATGATGTAATTATTATCGGTGGTGGTCCTTCCGGTATCATCACCGGCGTCACAGGGAAGAAGCAGAATCCCGATAAAAGTTTCCTGATGATCAAACCGGATGCCAAAGGCTTGGTTCCCTGCGGCATTCCTTATGTTTTCCACGATCTGGAAAGCGTTGCTCAAAATGCCATGGGACCGAAACCTTTCGTCGATGCCGGCGGAGAAGTTCTTTTGGATAGCGTCATCAAAGTGGATAGCGAAAATAAAACCGTTTTCACGGAGAAAGGCGAGACCTTCCAATACGACAAACTGGTTTTTGCTACGGGTTCCGAACCGATCGTTCCGAAATTCATCAAAGGTTACGATCTGAACGGCGTGAAATACATCCGTAAAAATTATAACGATATCGAAAAGCTGAAAGAACTGACCGACGAAGCAGAAAATATCGTGGTGATCGGCGGCGGATTCATCGGCGTGGAAGTTTCCGAACAATTGGCAAAACATCCCGGCAAAAAAGTGTCGTTGGTAGAAATGGAAAAATACTGTCTCTACCGCGCTTTTTCCGCAGATATGACCGCTCGTGCCGATGAGATTATTCGTTCTTTGAATATCGATTTGCGCACCAGCACCAAAGTTGTCGAGATCGAGGGTGAAAACGGCAAAGTAAGCGGCGTTTTGCTGAGTGACGGCAGCACGATCAAAGCCGATATCGTCATCGCTTCCATCGGTTACGTTCCCAATACGCAACTGGCAAAAGATTCCGGATTCCAATTGAACAATAACCAGGCGATCGTGGTCGATCAATATCTGCGCACGACGGTGAAAGATGTTTATGCTGTGGGCGATTGCTCTTCCACCAGCGGTTTTATCACCGGTCGCACCGACTCGATCATGCTGGCTTCCACCGCCACTGCCGAAGCCAGGATTTTGGGATATAATTTATTCAGTATCAATTTGTTACGCTGCTTCCAGGGAACGCTCGCCGTATTCAGTACGGAAATCAATAACAAAGTTTTTGCTTCCGCCGGAGCCATCGAACAGGTTGCCGATG
>DAISYT010000490.1:0-1186 GCA_036825175.1 Candidatus Cloacimonadota bacterium | reverse complement strand
AAAAGTAAGTAACGCGATCAAGGTGGCAAGCAAACCGGAAAGAATGAAAAACAGTACATTCAGATGGATACGGAAAGCAAAATTCTGCAACCATCTCGTCAGCCAGAAATAGCCGATAATCCAGGCTATTACGGAAGAAATTCCCAAAAGCAGGAATAGCTTTTTATTGAAAAGATGAACGATTTCCAGCGGCGTGGCTCCCAAGACTTTGCGAATTCCGATCTCCTTCGTGCGCCGTCCCGATTCAAAGGAAATCAAACCCAGCAATCCCAGGCAGGAAACAATAATCGCCAACGCGCTGAAAATCGTGAAAATCGTGCTGAACCGCTCATCTTTAATGTAATTATAGGCGATCCTGTCTTCCAAAAAATTAACGTAAATGTGCTTCGTAGTAAATTCGGAGCAAGTTTGGGAAATTATATTTTTTGCTTCGGATATTTCATTTCCCTGCACTTTTACCGCAAGCATCCACGCCCAATCGGTGAGATAGTAAAACGCCATCGGTTTCACGGCATAATGTAAACTTTGGAACATGAAATCCTGCACCACACCCCCGATGGGTTTATCCCCGATTTTGAATTCGAGCGGATCGCCGGTGCAATATTTGCGCACGAAAGCTTCGTTCACGATGTAGGTTTCTTTATCGCTTTCCAAATCGGGATCGAAGTTATTGCCTTTTAGGAAGTTCAAACCGAGTAGCGGAATGTAATTTTCGTCGCAGGGAACGCTAAAAAAGTTTACTCCGGTTCCGTCTTCGGTGTCGCGTCCCCATTCCATGATCATATTACCGGGAACGGAATGTGCCCGGCTGATTTCTTTGATCACGCTGTTTTCCAGCAACTTTTCCTTCAAAGCATCGTAATGATCTGCCAGCTCGGAATTCATCCAAAAGAAAAGGATGTGGTTCTTATCGAATCCCGGGTCTTTTTTTACCATGAAACGCATCTGAGAATAGATGACCATCGTTCCCAAAATCAAGGAAATGGTGATGATAAACTGCACGACCATAAGAATGCTGCGGGAGTGGATTCCGCTCTTTCCATGCAGAGAATTCTGTTTCAGAACGGTCATCGTATGGAATGACGACATGAAAAAAGCCGGATACAAACCGGTGAGGAAGGTGATCAGCACGATTCCTGCCAAAATGATCAGTAAAAAACGAAGATGCAGGAATGGAGACAGGGAA
>DAISYT010000489.1:0-1213 GCA_036825175.1 Candidatus Cloacimonadota bacterium | reverse complement strand
AAGGGATCCGTCGTAATACAGAACCCGCCGGCAGGATCGGTGGTAAAAGCCGGCGATATAATCGTTGGTAAAATCACACCCAAAAGCGTGGATATCGATCCGTCACCGGAAGAAAATCTGATGCGCGCTCTTTTCGGAGACCGTGCCGGCGACTTCACAAACAGTTCCCTCAAAGCCAAGCCGGGTATGGAAGGCGTGGTGATCGATGTGAAAGTATTCTCACGTCTGGAAGGCATCGACGAAACGGAAGAACAGGAAAGAAAACTGGAAGAATTGAACCGCATTAAGCAGGAACGCAACGAGCGCACAGAGCTCATCGAAGAATTCCTGGCAAAAAATCTGCAACAAATTCTACTCGGTCAGGTTGCCAAAAACCTGGTCGATTCCAAAACGAATATGTTCTTCATTCCTTCCGGTAAGAAAATTATGTCAGCCGATCTAAAGAAAATTAATTTCAGCCGACTGAATCTCGACTTCGACTTAGTGGAAAATACCGAAACCAACCAGAATATCTACAACGACATTATCCTGAAAGTGAAAAAAGCCGATGAAGAAAGCCAAAATATTTACAAGAAAGAACAAGAACGACTGAAACACGGCGATGAACTTCCTTACGGTGTTCGTAAAATGGTTAAAGTTTACATCGCCAAAAAACGCAAAATTTCCGTTGGTGATAAAATGGCGGGTCGTCATGGAAACAAAGGTGTTATTTCCCGCATCAGTCCGATCGAAGACATGCCTTTCATGGAAAACGGTCAGGCAGTAGATATTATCCTGAATCCGCTCGGTGTGCCTTCCCGTATGAATATCGGTCAGATCATGGAAACACATTTGGGAATGGCTGCCAAGATTCTGGGATTCAACGTGGAAACACCCGTTTTCGACGGAGCCAGTCTCGCCGACATCGCCGAAGAAATGAAAAAAGCTAAACTTTCCCCGGATGGAAAGCAAGTGCTGTACGACGGTAAAACCGGTGAACCTTTCAAAGAAAGAGTTACCGTGGGTATCATGTACATGCTCAAGCTGAACCATTTGGTGGCAGATAAGATGCACGCCCGTTCCACCGGTCCTTACTCACTGATTACCCAACAACCTTTGGGCGGAAAAGCTCAACACGGTGGTCAGAGATTGGGAGAAATGGAAGTCTGGGCATTGGAAGCATACGGCGCCTCCCGCCTGCTGGAAGAAATGCTTACGATAAAAAGTGACGACG
>DAISYT010000488.1:0-1224 GCA_036825175.1 Candidatus Cloacimonadota bacterium | reverse complement strand
CTACCGAGATAAAATCCACGCCGGTATCGGCAACTTCCGGAAGGCGTTCCACGGTCATGTTTCCGCTGGCTTCTGTTTCGGTTTTGCCGCCGATCAGTTCTACTGCCTGCCGCATCGTTTCCGTATCCATATTATCCAGCATAATTCTGTCTATCTGACAGGTCAGCGCTTCCTGCACTTCTGCCAGATTGCGGGTTTCCACTTCGATTTTAAATTTATTTCCCCACTTACTTCGGATTATTTCCACAGCTTTGCCAATGCTGCCGGCAGCGTCGATATGATTATCTTTGATCATCACCATGTCGAAAAGTCCCATACGGTGATTTTGTCCGCCTCCACAACGCACGGCATATTTTTGCAGTTTACGCCAGCCGGGCAAGGTTTTACGGGTATCCAGAATAATCGATTTCCCGGCAGCAGCCACAAATTCGGCAGTTTTGGTAGCGATTCCGCTCAGATGCCCGATAAAATTCAAAGCTGTTCTTTCCGCCTTTAAAATGGCAGCCACCTGACCGGAAACCGTCACGATCACATCGCCTTTGATTATCTTATCGCCATCGGCAAAATGAAATTTCAGATTCACATTTTTATCGATTTCCCGAAATACTTCGGCAAATTCATTGCAGCCGCAAAGCACGCCATCGGCTTTAGCTATCAGCACGAATTCATCGGTTTCATCCGTGAAGATCGCTTCGCCGGTAATATCGCCCGCCAGCGCAAAATCTTCCTCAAAAGCCAGCTTCAATAATTCTTTCATTATCTCCCTGCCTTTAAAATTCTTAACTAAATTTAGGTTAATATTTTAGAGGTCGTTTCATTGTCAAAGTGTTTTAGCTCATGCCACATTTCATCTTCTTTTTGGGGGGCAAAGAATTTGTAAATAATGTAAAATCGATAAATTCCGAGAAGCATCCATTCCCATACAATTCTTTTGCATTGATAATCATGAGTTCTGCATAATAGTGTGTTTTCCTGGAAAATAAATACTTTCTTGTCATTGCGCTTTTTCTTCTCGCTGTTACAATCGAAGCAATCTATTGGAAATTAATTGGTTATGGACTTAAATAGCTTCGGAAGAATCGCTTCGGAAGAAGTCTCGTAATGACGCTGTTCGTATTATGCAGAATTCATATTTATAATCAGAATTCACATTATTTTTTAGCACAAAAATTTTCCGTCAAAAAATTGGTTTTTGAGCCATTATAATTAGATTATATGATTAAA
>DAISYT010000487.1:0-1229 GCA_036825175.1 Candidatus Cloacimonadota bacterium | reverse complement strand
AGAAAGACATATTATTGTGTCCTTTGCCTGTCACGCCGAAGTCTGAGCGAAGACGGATGTCTTGGTGTCTTCGTGGCAAAAAATCTGTGACGGTCTGTGGCAAAAAAAACCGGAAACACTCCTTTGGGGAATATCTCCGGCTAAATTATCTCTTTTTCTTATCGATCAATCAAAGATGAATTCATCCAGTTTGTAGCGACACAACGTGATCAATTCTTCGTCGTTAATCGCTTTTTTATTCAATTCCTTGATAGCCGAGAAAAACTCTTTCGTTTTATCGTCCGGCAGATGAGTGATAACAATGGCATTCATACCGGGCCAGACTTCGGTGTCCAGGCGAGGTTCGCCTTTGATCTGCTTAGCTTTCACATTTTCCAATATCTGGTAGTTCCCGATTTGCAGAGATGTGAAAACATTCATAACTTCGCTCAACACACCGATGTTGCAGGTACAATAGATCATGTTCATTTTCTTACGCTCCTTTTTCCAGTTTACGATACTTGTGGAAACTCAGGTAAAGAATCGGGATCAGGATCAACGTGATGAGAGTGGAAACGATCAATCCGCCGATCACAGTGATACCGAGCGGTTTCCAGATTTCGGAACCCAATCCTTTGCTGAACGCCATCGGCAGCATTCCAAAGATAGTGGTGAGTGCTGTCATCAAAACAGGACGCAACCTGGAATGACCGGCTTCGATCACAGCTTTATACATGTCCATTCCTCGTGCTCGCAGCAGATTCGTGTAAGTTACCAGTACGATACCGTTATTTACCACGATTCCCAACAACATGATAATTCCCAGGAAGGAAACCACGCTCAAAGTAACCTGAGCGACGATGAATGCCCACACCACACCGATCAGGGCAAGTGGCACGGCAAATAAGATCACGAAAGGGTCGAGGAAAGATTCAAACTGAGCAGCCATCACCATGTAAACCAGCACGATTCCCAGAATGAACAGCAGATAAAGGCTGTTGAACGATTCTGCCTGCTCGGTGATCTGTCCGCCGATTTCCACCACCACATCCGGGGAGAAAGATTGCTGAGAAAGCAAATTCTTCACATTTTTCACGGCTTTGCCCAAAGAAATTTTATTCAAATCCGCCTTTACACTAACCACTCGCTGCTGTGTTTCGTGTTTCACTTCCAGCGGATTATTTTCTTCCGTGATCGTGGCAACCGCAGAAAGCGTCACATGCTGCCCGGTAAGCGTAGTCAGCGGAATG
>DAISYT010000486.1:0-1242 GCA_036825175.1 Candidatus Cloacimonadota bacterium | reverse complement strand
GAAAACGGAAAAAATATGAGCAAATTTTATTATACGATCGGCGAAGTCTGTAACCTGTTGGATTTAAAGTCGCACGTACTGCGATACTGGGAAAAAGAATTTCCGCAGGTGAAACCGCAGAAGCGTCTGGGGCGAAATCGCCGTTACTCTCCCGAAGATATCGATTTGCTGAAAAAGATCAAATATATGCTTTATGAACAACGCTTCACCATCGATGGTGTGCGTAAAAAACTGAAAGAAGAAAAGAAGCAGCCTAACCAGTTGGAACTGGATTTCAGTTCCGATAAAACAGAAGTAAAAGAGAACATCATCAGGAAATTGAAAGAAGTGAAAGGGCTGCTGGAAAATAATTGATTTTTTCGGTATTATCAGATTCTTCCATAAAATAAAAACTAAACATTTGAGAGATTTTCGGTGTTGTAAGTTTGAAGAATAAATAGCTACTATTTCTTGTTTTTTTCTTTCTCTGCCAGGTTATGATTTGATGTTTCCAGATGTTTATAAGCCAGATTATTCGGTGAATTCCAACACTGAATGGATTTTTCAAAATATTCGGATGCCGCACTGAAATTGCGATTACGCAGGTAGTAATAACCCACTTGATCATATTTTTCGGCAATCTGAGAATTATTTTTCAGATAATAAAAATCAAAAACCAGCGAATCATATTTGTTCATGATTTCGTCTGTGATACCTTGATCTAATATCTTTTGCAGACTATTAACAACTTCGGGAAACTCGGAATAGCTTTTAATACCGCTTACCAAAGCACTGGTATAATACGATGTTAAGCTTTGTAATTCCAGTCCCTTTTTCAGGTTTTCAACGGACTTGTCATATTCCTTCAGATTCCAATAAAATTCTCCAAAACTAAAATAAGCATCCTGCAGATAAGGATTTATACTTATTGCTTTTTGATATGCTTTTTCGGCTTCATCCGGGTTAAATCTCTTATAAACCTGTGCCATATTCAGGTAAGCAAGATAATCGGTATTCGGGTCTTTGGATAAAACTGCCTCCAGGGTTTGAATTGCTTTTTCGTTATTTTCGGCTTTCGCATAAGCAATTGCCAGATTTATATAAGCTTCACAGTAATCGGGATCGAAGGAAATAGCTTTTTCATAACAGGCTATAGCATTTTGCAATTGATTGTTTTTTAGATACCGGCTGCCAAAATCGAAAAACTCGGTAGCAGTATCTGCTTTTCCGCTTTCGATGCGCTTCTTCAGAAATGAGCCGTCG
>DAISYT010000485.1:0-1249 GCA_036825175.1 Candidatus Cloacimonadota bacterium | reverse complement strand
ATTAAGCTTATCATCCTGAACCGTTTTCTCAACCAAATCGATCTTGTTCAAAAGAGCAATTTTGGGCTTCTTAAACTTAGCGATGAATTGCAATAATTGTTCATCATAATCGGTAGGAAATTTATGCGCATCGGTGATGAAAAGAATGATATCGGAGTCTTTGATCGCATTCTGTAAATACTCCAGCATTCGATTATGCAGCTCGTAACGAGCCTTCAAAAAGCCCGGTGTATCCAGAAAGATGATCTGCTTGTTTTCATCGGTATAGATACCTTTGATCTGGTGACGAGTCGTTTGCGGTTTGGGAGAAATAATCGACAGCTTCTCCCCCATGACAAGGTTCATCAGAGTCGATTTTCCCACGTTCGGTTTTCCGACGATGCTGACGAATCCGGCTTTAAAATTTTTATCCATTTTTTCTCTTTTGTGAACAAATGTTAAATATCAGGTTAAACAGCAACATATCTTCGTTGATATTGAGTGATTTCGCATCGATATCGGCTTGCAGGAGCAGCGATAAAACCCGCTTCACATCTCTTCCGGGATATTGATTGGCGTAATACAGATAGTCGTTGCGATATTTGAAAAACACTTCATTCAAATACCGACTGCTGATCTCAGAATCGCTGATACTGCGTTTACGCAAAGCACAGACTTTCCAGATTTGAATGAAAAACCGGGTCAGCATCGTGATGATATAAACTGCCGGTTCGTTATTCAGAGTCATATTTTCCAGGATTTTTACAGCATTTTTCAAATCCCGTTTTCCGATGGCGTTTTGCAGTTCAAAGATGTTATTTGCTTTCGATCTGCCGATCACCTCATCCACATCATGGCTACTGATGCGTCTGCTGTTTTTTGCGTAAATAATCAACTTTTCCAGCTCGTTACCGGCGATCAGATAATCCGGTTCGATACTGGTGGCAAAAGTCATAATCGAGTTGTTATCCATTTGGATATTGCGCTGTCGAAGCTCTGTGCGCAGCCAGCGAACGATGTCATCGGAAGAATATGGCGGACGGCAGGTAATATAAACAGAATTTTCTTCGATGGATTTATTGGCTGATAAGCGACCATCACTCTTTTCGGCGATCAGAACCAGAATCGAGGTTGGCGAGGGATTTATTACATAATCGGCGATCAGTTTTTTATTGGCGGCATTCATTGCATCGAAAGATTTGATAATGACCAGTTTGATATCTGCCAGGAACGGACTCATCTCCAATTGTTCCAAAGCCTGAGCGGCACA
>DAISYT010000484.1:0-1261 GCA_036825175.1 Candidatus Cloacimonadota bacterium | reverse complement strand
CGGGAGTCGGTTATCTCGGTTGTCTGCTTCACGCGGGAAAGCGTTCCCCACTGCATCCGGTGCTTATCGGGGCTTGTTTCCTGCAAATCTTCCGCAAATTCTACTGACAGAGTTTTCACGATGTTTTTCAGTACTGTCGCTTCTTCTTTCGTTTCGACAATAAATTTCTGCAAATCACCTTTTTTGCTGTAATGCAAATACAAAAAAAGATTATTCTCAGCCCGGGTAAGCGCCACGTAAAGATTGTTCAGCTCATCGCCCGTATCCCGCTTCTGAACGTAATCGAGCAAATCCTTTTTCTCCGATTTCTGCAAAACCTTATCGTAATTAAAGGTGAAGGCAAAATCCGCTAAAGAGCGGAAATCGTCGGCAAACCGGTAATATAAATTCAGTCCTGAAAAACCACCGCCGCTTCTACTCATCACATCGAAAACAGCAAAAACCGTTTCAAACTGCAATCCCTTCGATTTGTGGATGGTGAGCAGTTTGAGCGAATCGCTGAGCGATTGCCCCAAGCGGGAATATTCGTCTTTATCTGCCAGAGAGCGGCAATAACGCAGAAATCCGGTGGTATCGATCGTGTATTCGTGGTTGGAATGCTGGAATTCGGCAGCCACTTCCAAAAATCGTTGCAGGTTTTTCAGATCGGTTTCGCTGCTAAAAACCGCTGTAAAATTGAATTCTTCCAAAATCGATTTGATCAAATTTAAAGGCGAGCCGATTTGCTGTTTTAGTTTTTTCAGTACGTGCAAACAATCGGGTAAATCTTTTTGTTCCAGGAATGCTGTTAGGTTTTCCGCATCCCGATATTTTTTCGTAACTTCTTTCAAGACAGGCGGATCGAGCAGTACCAGGTCAGAACGCAGGAATTTTACCAATTCCCAAAAATCTTCGTAAACCAGGAAATTCAAAACAAAAATAACCGGTTTGATGGCGGGATGGGAAAAGAGCGAACCGGAAGTTTCCAGCGTGTAATCGATCCCATTTTCCTCCAGCACCTGCGCCATGATTTTTAGTTCATCGTTCTTACGCATCAGAATGGCTGTTTCCGCCGCAGTGATCTTGCCTTCCTGCAAATTCGGCAGCAGCACTTCCAGCACAAATTTTTGATAAATCTCGGTTTTATCCGGCTTACTTTCCGTATTTCCGTTATTGATCAGATCGACCTGTACAAAACCACCTTCCGGCTTGGCACAAGCAATTTTGGCATATTCCCAGTCGGGAGAAAAATCGAGATGAGTCGAACCGAATAAGCGATTCA
>DAISYT010000483.1:0-1296 GCA_036825175.1 Candidatus Cloacimonadota bacterium | reverse complement strand
AGCGCTGGCTAATTGATAATCACGATACGAAGAACAAGTTTGGAATTCATCACCATTTAGGGTTGAGGGAATCGGAGAACCGTCGGAATCTATGAGCTGTGCTAGAAATGTATGTGGCAAACCGAAGTTATATGCATCCCATACCACCAGGAATTTATCCCCCATTTTGACGGAATGTATATAATTTATACCATCACCGTTTGGGATATAGCAAGTTGAGCCATCCCAAATCATCTGTCCCTGTAAATCGTATCGCTCCATGAGGATATCGGTTTCGTAATTTGCAGTATGAAACAAGTTTATACAGCCATCGAACAGAAAATCGTAATAGCTTACATTTATATCGGTTATGATTTCGATGCCATTATCAGGAAAGACATAACTGCCTTCCGAAGCTAAAATCTGGAAACCAAAATCTTCCAAACCAAAATCACTATTTTTCCAGGAATAAACCAAATCACTTTCAAAAACATCCCAAGACTGCATTGTTTCCGTATTCTCCGGGATACTAATTCCATAAGTCGGCCAATTTGCATTCAAATTTCCCGATTCATCAATCTGATGAAAATGACTCTCACCCTGATAAACGAACAAAATATAATTACCTTTTAATCCTACGGTACTCGTATCGCAATTACTTAACAGCACACTGCCGTTAGCTCCCCAGGCAGGAGTGAAATCTACCAGTTTCTGAGCTTTGATCTGTTCATCTTCCAGCCAGACAACAATAATGTTCCCATCGACAATATCGATTTTCGGTTTTATCTGGTTTTCGACAACATCGGTGGTAACGTCTATGCCATCCGGCGATAAAAACGAACCGTCTGGAAATAACACCTGCAAACGCACACGAAGAAAATCTTCATTCTCTTTTATTTCATTCCAAGCCGCAACAATACCGCCATCAGGGAGAGATTTGCAAACATAATTGATTTGACTGGAATAGGTTGTTTCAGTAATGGGAATGCCATTTTCGGCAAAGTAAAAGTTTCCATTAGGAAATACCCGTTGCACATATATTCGGTTTTGAGATGCACTATAATCCTCCCATAAATAGTAAAACGAATTATCATTGGCTAAAAGCTGCCAATTGTAAATGCCACTTATCATTCCATTTTATAAATCGATGCCATCGCCGGGAAACAGCAGATTTCCGCTTTGATCGAGACACTGATGTCGCAGAACAGCTTCATCACCTTGGATCAACTGCCAGGTAAAAAAGCTGTTGTTATCCAGCATATTTACTTGAATGCCATATTGCGTCCAGACATTATAATAATCCGATCCCAAAATGAT
>DAISYT010000482.1:0-1311 GCA_036825175.1 Candidatus Cloacimonadota bacterium | reverse complement strand
TTCCGAATGCCGGTGGCGCTCTGGAAGCTTTAATTACCTGGATTTGCCCTTCTACCCAGGTAAATGGTGATCCGCTTACCGATCTGGATGAAATGCAAGTGTTAAGAGATGACGTTCTCATTTACACCGATACCAATCCCACCATTGGTGGAACCGGAATCTACACGGATATGGGCATAACTACTGCCGGTACATACACATATACGGTTGTTGGCGTGAACGATGCCGGCACCGGTATTCCTGTAAGCGTAACAGCTATAATCGGATCGACGAATCTTGATCCTCCCACCAACCTGAACGTAACCAGTGATCCTAATGACGATTTTGCTACTTTTACCTGGAGTGCTCCGGGTGGCGGCGGTGCCGGATTTACGGATGATTTTGAATCATACACCGATTTCTCACTGACCTTCGATCCCTGGACTTTGGTCGATGTAGATCAATCTGCTACTTATGGATTTACAAATGTGGACTTTGAAAATGAATATTCTGCCATGGCTTACATTATTTTCAATCCGACTGCTACAACTCCGGCTATGACAGATATGGTAGCTCACTCCGGTGATAAATTAGCTGCTTGCTTTGCCGCAACCACTCCTACAAATGATGATTGGATGATTACTCCGCAGGTTACTATTAATAATGGCGACGAAGTTTCTTTCTGGGCAAAATCATATACGGATGATTATGGATTAGAACGTTTCAAAGTTGGCGTTTCCACCACTGGAACCGCTCCTTCTGATTTCACGATCATTTCCACTGCTCCTTATGAGCAGGCTCCCGCCGACAATTGGACTGAATTTTCTTATGATCTTAGTTCTTATGCCGGACAGGATGTTTATATTGGAATCGAATGTGTTTCAAACGATGCTTTTGTTTTCATGGTCGATGACGTTACCGTTGGAGCACCCAGTGATGCAGTCGTTGCCTACAATACAAACACGGCAGTCGTAGGAAATGTTGGACGTGAAATAGGTGTGTGTGAAACAAAACCGGCTGTTAACCCGGTTAATAACACGGAATCTCGAGACCTTAACGGCTATAATGTATATCTGGATGGCGAATTACAAAGCTATACAACCGACTTAACCTGGTCTTTTTATGGGCTGGAAACAGGAACAGATTATACTGCCGGTGTTCAAGCTGTCTATGATGAAGGTACTTCCGGAATTGTCACATTCCCGTTTACCTATTTGGGTGGAGCTTCTCTGGCTACTCCTACCAATCTGAATGTGGTAAGTAATCCCGCTGACGATTTTGCTACCTTCTCCTGGGATGCTCCTGCTCAGGTAATTAACTGGATAGATGACA
>DAISYT010000481.1:0-1324 GCA_036825175.1 Candidatus Cloacimonadota bacterium | reverse complement strand
ATATAATATATTAGACGACATGAACAATAATCCTTACATCCAGAATGGAGATATAATCTACATTCCGTCCAAAATTGGAGAAGTTGAAATTTCCGGTGCAGTAAATAAAGAAGGAATTTATGATTATTCTCCTGGAGATAAATTATATGATATTATAAACCTCGCATTGGGATTGAATTTCTATGCCGATCTGGAAAATGTTGAGATTTTTCGTCACAATACACAATCGGAGAGTGAACGAATCATTGTGGATTTATCCGATGTGATCAACAATCCCGATTCACAGAATAATGTTGCTTTAGAAGTAGGGGACAGAATTTATGTTCGTTTTCTTCCTCATTATGATGAAAATGCACAAATAATGATTCAGGGTGAAGTACAGTATCCCGGTTTTTATTCGATTATCGATGCAAAAACAACTCTTCTGGAACTTTTGGAAATGGCAGGTGGTCCCAGCGATATGGCAGATCTTTCAAATTCATTTCTGCAAAGACGAAGTAAAGAAGATAAGCAGGATGCTGAATTTGAGCGTTTGAAAAACATGCTCGTGGAAGATATGACAGAAATGGAATATCAGTATTTTAAGGCTAAATCTTTGGAATTGCAGGGCAAATTTTCTATAGATTTTCAGCATCTCTGGGAAACCAAAAATCCAGCTTTGAATATTGTTTTAAAAGATAAAGATTATATCTTCATTGCTCGAAGATCCAATGTTGTTCAAGTTTCCGGGCAGGTTAAAAATCCCGGTTTGATAACGTATGTTCCCGGAAAGACTTTTCAATATTACATCGAAAAAGCAGATGGTTATGCTTGGAATGCAAGAAAGGGTAAAGTGCAATTGATAAAAGCAAATACCGGAGAAAAACTGAAACCCGGGAAGAATGATATAATCGAAGTTCAGGATATGATTTTTGTACCTGAAAAAGAAGCAATCGATTATTGGGAACTTGCCAAAGACGCTTTTCTGGTGATTTCACAAGTCGCCACGACAATTCTTGTTATACAGAATGTAACACAATAAGAGGAGATAAAAATGAAGATATTAATTACCGGAGGGGCTGGCTTTATCGGCTCGCATTTGGCAGAGAAATTATTAAAAAATGGAAACGATGTTTTTGTCATAGATAACCTCTCCACAGGAAAATATTCAAATATCATCCATCTGATCAATAATGAGCATTTCGGCTATTTGATAGATTCCATCCTGAATCGGGAAGTGTTGGAAGAACTCGTAAAAAACACCGATCTGATCTATCATCTGGCAGCCGCCGTCGGGGTAAAATATATTATCGATAATCCGTTGCTTTCACTTCGAACCAATATC
>DAISYT010000480.1:0-1331 GCA_036825175.1 Candidatus Cloacimonadota bacterium | reverse complement strand
GTTCTTCTCATCATCTGGTTGAAGAAATTCGTCAAATCACATCAAAGGGTTTTGGAAAAACCGTTCATCGTGGATAACCGTCCCGCCTGGCAGATCGTGCTGGAAGCGGTGGAAAAACTGAAGAAAGAAAAAAGGCTGGAACGGGGAGAATTTTTGCCCTTCCATTTCCGTTTATCTCTGTTGCTGCGCTGGTTCATCGAGCTGCAATATCAGGTGAACGCTGTGGAAATGACGACCAGCGAAATCCGGGAAAATCTTACAGAGATCGAACCGAAAGAAAAATCACGTCTTTTGGAATTTCTGAATTATGCCGATCGCATCAAATTCGCCAAATTCATTCCTTCCTATGAAGCTTCCGAGAAGGAACTTGCCTGGCTGGAAGAATATCTGCATTCGTTCAAAGCAAAAGAAGTTCAAACGACAAATACCACAAGCGCAACGGAGACAAAAGATGCTGGAATTCGTTAACATAAAATGGCTCTGGGCGCTTCTCATCCTGATTCCGTATCTGGTTTATGAAATTCTGGTGAAACAAAAACGCCGCGTTCGTATCAATTACAGTCAGATCGATTTAGTGAAAAAAGTAGCCGGCAGCAGCTGGTTACTGAATTACATTCCGATCATTCTGCGCGTGCTGGTAATTACGCTTTTGATCATCGCTTTAGCCCGACCCAGAATGGCGCATAAACGCCAGCAGATCACCGGTAAAGGCATCGACATCATGTTGGCAATCGATGTGAGCGGCAGTATGCAGGCTGTGGATTTTAAACCCACAAACAGATTGGAAGCTGCTAAAAAGGTGGCGGAAGATTTTATCGATAAACGTCACAATGATCGGATCGGCTTGGTGGTTTTTGCCGAAAATGCTTTCACACAGTGTCCGCTGACTCTCGATTATAATATTTTAATGAACATCATGGACAAAGTTCAAATCAATAAAGATGCGAACGGAACTGCTATCGGCATGGGATTGGCTACAGCCGTCGCCCGAATGAAAGATTCGGAAGCAAAATCCAAAGTGATTATTTTGATCACGGATGGATTGAATAACACCGGCGAGATTGATCCGCTTACGGCTGCCGATCTGGCTGCCACCTACAATATCAAGGTTTACCCGATCGGCGTCGGCAGTAAGGGTTTGGTGGATTATCCGGTGCAGACTCCTTTCGGCATGCAATATCAGAAAGTGAAAATCGATTTCGATATGGATTCACTGAATAAAATAGCTGACGCCACCGGCACGGATCAAGCCCGACTCGCCACCAATACTGCTGAGTTGGAAGCCATTTTACAAAATACTTGAACGGCTGAAAGCCTATGAGTTGGATAAA
>DAISYT010000479.1:0-1347 GCA_036825175.1 Candidatus Cloacimonadota bacterium | reverse complement strand
ATTGGTCGTCTTTAAACGAAGCAGCTTCGACGATCCCGGTAACGGGATATCTATCCAGTTCCACGATCAGTCCGTCGGCTTTCATGCCGATAATAACGCCGGTATATTCTTCTCCCAGATGCTTTTTCATGAAGATGAATTTGTTCTTCATGTCCACTTCGCGTTCCGCTTCGTCGGCGATTTGTTCGCGTTCCGTTGCCACGCCGGCATAATCGAAAAGTAGGGAAGAGGAAAATCCGTTATCTCGACGACGGATTTGAGCTTTGATCTGATGATGCACGATCAAATCGCACAAACGGCGAATGGGAGAGGTGAAATGCGTATAAGTTTTGATCGCTAATCCAAAGTGCCCGGCATTTTCCACCGAATACTTGGCACGTTTCATATTTCTCAGTATCATTCGGTCGAAAACACGATGATAAAGCGGATTCGGCATACTCTCCAAAAGCTCTTGCAGAGCATAATTATAATTTTGCTTCAGATTTAGTTTCAGACTGCATTTTTTCATCAACTCGGCAAGCGATAACAT
The DNA here is from genome assembly GCA_036825175.1 of Candidatus Cloacimonadota bacterium. GTDB lineage: Bacteria > Cloacimonadota > Cloacimonadia > Cloacimonadales > TCS61 > B137-G9. The sequence continues at coordinate 818 of DAISYT010000479.1, read as the reverse complement.
TTTTTCGTCGTCTGGTTCTTCATGAATACGGTAAATCGTCGGGTGGGAAGATAATTCTTTAGCGACGTATTCGTTAGCGATCAGCATAAAATTTTCGATCAATTGATGCGATTCGGTTTCCCGGCTGCGTTGCAGATCGGTGATGTGACCATCGTCATCGAAGACGAATTCCGTCTCAGGTAAATCGAAATACAGGTAACCTTGCTCCTTTCTTTTTTCTTGCAGGAAGGCAGAAAGTTTGCGCATTTCGGAAAGCATTTCCTGAATCGATGCTTCGAGACCACTGTTCTTATTTTCAAAGAATTCGTCGATTTCGTCGTAATTACATCTGGCATCGGAACGGATCACGCTTTCAAAAGCAGACTGAGAAACGATTTTATATTCCGGATCAAATTTGGTATAAACCGTTACGGTAAGCTTTTCTTCATAGGGACGCAAACTGCAAATATGATTCGAGATTTTCTCCGGCAGCATGGGAATTACGCGTTTCGGGAAGTAGCAACTATTACCGCGTTTGGCAGCTTCTTTGAAGAGTTCCGATCCCGGTTTTACATAATGAGCCACGTCGGCGATATGCACGTACAGCTCGAAGCTATCAGCATTCTTTTTCAGGGAAATGGCATCGTCGTAATCTTTGGCAGAAGCCGGATCGATGGTAATCGTCGGCAATTCCCGCAAATCTTTACGTCCGGAAATTTCATTTTCCGAAATGCCTTCCGGCAAGTTCTGAAGCTCGTTTAGCACCGCTTCGGGAAAAGATAGAGGCAGATCATACTGCTTGATCACACTCAGAACTTCCACATCCGGATCGCCGGCTT
>DAISYT010000478.1:0-1360 GCA_036825175.1 Candidatus Cloacimonadota bacterium | reverse complement strand
GCAGAAAAATAGAGTGTATTTTTAGTAAATGGCAACAAACCGTCATGTTGAGGAATTCATGCACTGGTTTTGACGAAACATGAATAACAGTCATTGCGAATCCCTGATTCTTCGTCAATGCGAATGAAAGAGACCTGCCTTCGCTCAAGATTCGGCAGGTAAACCTCAGAATGACGATAAGGAATTTAGCAGAAAAATAGAGTGTATTTTTAGTAAATGGCAACAAACCGTCATGTTGAGGAATTCATGCACTGGTTTTGACGAAACATGAATAACAGTCATTGCGAATCCCTGATTCTTCGTCAATGCGAATGAAAGAGACCTGCCTTCGCTCAAGCTTCGGCTGGTAAACCTCAGAATGACGATAAGGAATTTAGGAGTCAATAATGACAATTACCATGGTTATATTTAGCTTATATGCAATAAGTTATGAATTATGAAAAAAGCTTATTTTAATGAATAATTCAGGAGGAAAAAATGAAAAAATATTGGGTGCTTGTTTTTGTAATTTTGGTCACGATCCTGGCGGCTCAGGATACTTCCTACAAGCCGGGAGAAATCATGCTTCAGCTCGATCCGCAGTACAAAACGAACGATCTGACCGCAGCTCTGCAAGATGAATTCAAAGATATAAATCTTGGTTTTGAACGCTGTCTTTCGGCTCGCATGAACATCTGGCTTTGCACTTTTCAAACCGGAAAATGGGCAGATGAGGAAGTGAAAAATGCCCTCCAAAAAGATAACCGGATTTGGAACGTTCAATTCAATCATTACATATCCCGGCGGGAGATTCCCAACGATCCGTCCTTCGATCTGCAATGGAACATGCACAACACCGGGCAGGGAACGGGTACGGAAGATTGCGATATCGATGCTCCCGAAGCCTGGGATATTAATCATGGTGGCGTGACGGTGCTGGGCGACACTTTGGTTATTGCTATCGTGGACGGCGGATGCGATACCGATCATGAAGACCTGAATTTATTCACCAATAATCATGAAATTCCCGGTAATAACATCGATGACGACAATAACGGTTACATCGACGATTATTACGGTTGGAATGCTTATACTCATTCCGGTAATATTCCCGATGACAGCCATGGCACACATGTTTCCGGTATTGCCGGTGCTTGCGGGAATAATAATATCGGTGTGACCGGCGTTTGCCAAAATGCTAAAATTATGCCGATCGATGCAGATTCCAGCGTAGAATCGATCGTGGTGGAAGGCTACGGTTATGTGTTGGAAATGCGTCAGTTATGGAATGAGACCAATGGCGAATTCGGAGCTTTCGTCATTTCCACCAATGCTTCTTTCGGCGTGGATTACGGCAATCCTGCCAACTACCCGCTCTGGT
>DAISYT010000477.1:0-1368 GCA_036825175.1 Candidatus Cloacimonadota bacterium | reverse complement strand
TACAATCAGTTCCGACGATGAATATGTTACTGTGACGGATAACACGGCAAATTATGGAACCATTGCAGCCGGCACGGTGGGTACATTTACCGACGGTTTTGAAATTCAAGTCGATAACCTGGTGCCAGATCAGCACGATGTGATCATGGAATTGAGTGCAACCGACGGCACGGATGTCTGGACGAGTTATTTTTCTTTTACTTTGAATGCACCGGTGCTTACGGTGGGTGAGATGGTTATCGATGATTCTGCCGGCAATGCCAACGGCGTGCTCGATCCGGGTGAAACTGCTACTGTGACCATTCCGGTAAGCAATGAAGGGCAATCCGCTTCTCCCGAAGCCATCGCAGTTCTTTCCTGCAACACGACGGGGATTACCATTTCTGCACCCAGTGTAAATCTCGGTTCCATCGATATTGCTGCTTCCGCCGATGCCGTTTATAATGTTACCGCCGATGCTTCCATAAGTTTTGGTACTCCCACCACTCTTTACTTTGAAGTAACTGCCGGTGAATTTCTGGTTTCGCAGGAATTTCCTACTCAGGTCGGAGTTAATCAGGAAGATTTTGAAAATGGCTTCGATGATTATCCCTGGACGATGCAAGGGTATACGATTTCCTGGCCCAATGTAAATCCGATCGAGGATTTTACGATTGTCAGCACTCTGGATAATATCGATTGGAGCCTCGACACTACCGAATTTTATCACGGTACAGCCAGCGCCAAATCCTATCCGATCACGCATAATCAGGCTTCCTTTATGAGCATCACGCTCGATGTTACCGTAGCTGGCGAGATCAGTTTCTGGTATAAAGTCGCCTGTGAATACAGTCCTTCCCAAAGCTATTTTTACGATGGTCTGTTCTTTATTATCGACGATGAAACCATCGACCGCTTCCAGCCTAATGAGAGCGGACTCTCTCCCTGGACTTATTTCAGTTGTCCGGTTGAAGCCGGCACGCACACCTTCGATTGGGTTTATGTAAAGGATGGCGGCGATGGCTCCAGTTTTATCCAGGACGATTGTGCCTGGGTCGATCTGATCACCTTCCCATGCGTAACTCCGGCAGCTACCGGTACGGTGAGTGGTACTGTTTCCTTGATTCCGACTGCCGATCCGCAAAATGCCACCGTTCAAATCGGCTCAGCTATTTGCCATCCCGACGTATCAGGTGCTTTCTCGCTCGAAGTTCCGGTGGGAAATTATACGGCTACAGCTTCTTTGGAAGGCTACGAGACCATTTCCATGGATGATGTTAGCGTGTTGGAAAATCAGAATACATCGATCGGCTTTGAATTATATTATCTGCAGGCTCCCGAAAATCTGGACGCAGTGCAAAACGATGCTATCGTCGATCTGACCTGGGA
>DAISYT010000476.1:0-1383 GCA_036825175.1 Candidatus Cloacimonadota bacterium | reverse complement strand
ATCTTAACCACCTCGGTTTCTGCCGTATCTGCCAGGCGTTCCAATTCCAGCATGGTCTCATCGAAATGGTTTTTCGATTCCTCACCCCAGAAAACACCGATCAGGAAAACTTTCTCGCGGGATTGTTCCATAAAAAATACGGCAAAAATCAGAAGGGATTAAGATTCATAAACCAAAACTTTTTTATTGCTTCTTCGCCAGTTCAGGAATTCTTCTTTGATCTCCATTTTCCATAAAGTTTCATGATTCTCGTTATCGAAGGTCATAATGTTCAGATAGTGCATCCTGTCATCTTTTCCGCGGAAACTTTTCTGGGGCAGTTCGACGAGGATCTCTCCATCTTTTTTCAGAACGGTGACTTCATTAATAAAAATCCCCGGCACAATCTCAATTATCGCTCTTGCTTCTACGATTCCCGAACTTACATCTCTAAATTTTATCGTCATTTTTTCACCTCTATAATTTTATCTGACCTGACCGATTTCCTGAAGCATTTGCCTGAACCAGTCCTGTTTAATATTAAATGGTTTTCCGCCTTTAATTCTGGAAAAATTGATTACCCGCAATTTATTATTTTCATCCTCATCCAGACCGACCACGCCGCTTTCGCCATTCAGCCCGGCTTCTACGGCTTTATCCGCCGTTCTCATGATCAAGTCCAGATCACGGTCGTTAGGTGCTGCGGAACGGGCAAAATAACCGCTTTTCTGTACCAGAGTTTTTTCGGCATTCAGCATTTTGGAAAACTTTTGAGCAAACCACGCTCCCGGATTGAGTTCATCCAGCCGAACGTGTCCGAAGGCATCGCGACGCACAGCTTCACCTTTCGATTCCATCTCGGCAACGATGGTTTCCACACCGGCACCTTCGCTCAGGAAAATATTCACGCAGTCTTTTTCATCCATCAGTTTATAAAGACGCTCCATCTCCTGTTTGATATCCAGATTCATTTCCGGAATGTAAATAGCATCGATATCCCATTTATCTCTGGAAAGCAGAACATCCGGCAGAAAAGCTTTTTTATCCAATCTTTTTCGATATTCAAAAGCTGTGGCGGCAGTCAGCCAGCCACAATTTCTGCCCATCACTTCATGAATGAGTAACTGACGTGAACTGGTGGTATTTTCATTGGCGATGTTTTCAAAAAATATCGCGCCCTGTTCGGCAGCTGTCCAGGCTCCCAAAGTCTGGCTGATCGGTTCCACATCGTTATCTACGGTTTTGGGAATGCCCACCACCGTCAGATTATATCCGTTCAGCGCTAAAAAGCGAGCCAGTTCGGCAGCAGCCATATTCGTGTCATCTCCGCCGATCGTGTGTAAAATGGTGATTTCATCTTTTTCCAATTGTTCCGCTGCCACCTGCAGAGGATTTTCACCTCTT
>DAISYT010000475.1:0-1385 GCA_036825175.1 Candidatus Cloacimonadota bacterium | reverse complement strand
CTGCATACTTTTTACTACTTACTATTTACTACAAACTAAAAAATCGGAGAAATAAAATGAATTTAACCGTAATCGGAACCGGCTATGTCGGCTTAGTTACCGGCACTTGTTTTGCCGAAATGGGTAACAACGTAATTTGCGTGGATAACGATAAACACAAAATTGAAATGCTTCTGAACGGTAAAATCCCGATTTGGGAACCCGGTTTGGAAGAGATGGTGGCGAATAATTTCAAGCAAAAGCGGCTGCATTTTACGATGGATGTGAAATGGGCGGTGGAAAATTCCGACATTTGTTTTATCGCAGTCGGCACCCCTCCCGGAGAGGATGGTTCGGCGGATTTGCAATATGTTCTTGCCGTGGCAAAAAACATCGCTACTTATATGAACGGACACAAAATCGTCGTCGATAAATCGACGGTTCCGATTGGAACAGCGGAGAAGGTCAAAGCAACTGTTCAGAAAATCCTGGATGAACGAAAAGTTGACTATACTTTCGATGTTGTTTCCAATCCCGAATTCCTAAAAGAAGGTGACGCTATCAATGACAGCATGAAACCGGATCGAGTCGTGGTGGGAACGGATAATCCCCAGTGTGCGGAAATCATGCGCGAACTTTATGCGCCTTTTGCCAGAACGAAAGATAAGGTTATCGTCATGTCGGTGAAAAGTGCGGAAATGACCAAATATGCTGCCAATGCGATGCTGGCGACCAAAATTTCATTCATCAACGATATTTCCCGTCTGTGCGAAAAAGTGGGAGCCGATGTGCAAGAAGTGCGTAACGGTATCGGTGCAGATTCGAGGATCGGGTATAAATTTATCTATCCTGGTATCGGTTACGGCGGAAGTTGTTTCCCCAAAGATGTGAAAGCTCTGATCAAGATTGCCGAAGAAGTGGGTATGGAAGCACGCGTATTGCAGGCTGTGGAAGCCGTGAATGACGATCAGAAAAAATGGCTGGCAGAAAAAGTTATCGCTCATTTCGGTAAGGATTTATCCGGAAAGACTTTTGCTGTCTGGGGGCTTTCCTTCAAACCCAAAACCGACGATATGCGCGAAGCTCCTTCCCGTACGGTGATCAGAATGCTGATCGATGCCGGAGCCAAAATTCAGGCTTACGATCCGGTGGCGATGGAAGAAGCAAAAAGAGTTTTGGGCGATGAACCGAATATTTCTTATGCCGAGGGAAATTACGAAGCTTTGAGAGATGCCGATGCTCTGCTTTTACTCACGGAATGGAATCAGTTTCGTTATCCCGATTTCCAGGCGATCAAAGACCGTTTGAAACAGCCGGTCATTTTCGACGGCAGAAATCAATACAATCCAGCCGAAATGAAAGAGTTGGGATTTACTTATTTTGCCATTGGAAGAAAGATATAGAGA
>DAISYT010000474.1:0-1399 GCA_036825175.1 Candidatus Cloacimonadota bacterium | reverse complement strand
TCTAAAGCTACCCACTCGTTTCTAAAAGGAACCGAAAAAAGGATCACGAACGTGATGCCGGAAGGCTCATTCAAAGGACCGTACAAATGTGCTTTGGAAAGTGGCTGGATTCTTACATACGTATCACCGCGTGGATTATGATCGATGATGGTATTTCTGATTTTTTCTTTGAAGGATGTGATATCGACGTTATTTTGCAACTGAATATAACCAATACTTTCCCAGCTCCAGCCGTTGATACTGTCTCCCAAATATATGAATGGAATGATCATCGTAAACCAAACGGAAGAATTTTTCGGCGGATCGGTGCAGATGCCGGTAACAGTGAAAATCTCATTTTGATTTCGACAGATCGTTTTGCCCAATGGATTTTCGTCACCAAAGTACTTGTGAGCTGTAGATTTGGTGAGAATAATATCATGAGTACCATCGAAAGCTGTGTTAAAATCACCTGCCAGCCATTGGAAAGAAAACATCTCAAATAAAGCAGGTTCGGTGAATAGAACATTGTTTTGATAAAATTCTTTATCGCCGGTTTTCATCAACATATTACCTGCATATCTGAGTCGAACGTGGTTCACGACTTCGGGATAAATTTCCTGCATTACCGGTGTTAATCGGTAGGGCAGGGTCTGATTACCGTAAATGCTTCCATCGTTCCAAATGCCTTCCTGAATTACCCTGTAAATGTTTTTCAGGTTTTTATTAAATCTGTCATAGCTAAGTTCATTTCTTGCCCATAAAAATATTAGTATGCAAACTGTCATGCCGATAGCCAGTCCAAAAATGTTGATAAAACTGAGTACTTTTTGCCTAGAGATATTTCTGAAGGCAATTTTTACATTATTTTTTAACATCATTTACCTCGATTTATTTAACCTTGAAAAGGCTTATAAGGCTTTTCTTCCCGCTGAGCCTTTTCAAGGTTTTTTAATTCGATTCGATTCCAACCATTGAAAAGTCTGACGTGAATCCGGCAACTGCCGGACTGATGGCAGCCTTTTCCAGGGTTTTCGCAAACAAGATGTTTGCGTTACTCATACTTCAATGACTCCACCGGGTTGGCATTGGCGGCTTTAAGGGAAAGAAACGAAAAAGTAAGTAACGCGATCAAGGTGGCAAGCAAACCGGAAAGAATGAAAAACAGTGCATTCAGGTGAATGCGGAAAGCAAAATTTTGTAGCCATTTCGTCAGCCAGAAATAGCCGATAATCCAGGCGATTACGGAAGAAATTCCCAACAGCAGAAATAGCTTTTTATTGAAAAGATGGACTATCTCCAGCGAGGTGGCACCCAAGACTTTGCGAATTCCGATCTCCTTCGTGCGCCGTCCCGATTCAAAAGAGATCAAACCCAATAATCCCAAACAGGAAACGATAATCGCCAACGCACTGAAAAT
>DAISYT010000473.1:0-1401 GCA_036825175.1 Candidatus Cloacimonadota bacterium | reverse complement strand
CCATCGCGGGAAAAGGAAAGGCTTCGCAATCCATTCCTGTAATAAATGAATTTTTCAGCAAACATGGTTTATCTTATGAAATTCATTTAACCAAATATCCGGGACACGCCATCGATTTGGCTCGTTCTTTTGCCGAAAATGAGAGCAGAACGATTGTAGCCGCCGGTGGTGACGGTACCTGTAACGAAGTCATCAATGGATTGATGCAGGCAAAACCGAATATCCGACACGTTCCTCTGTTCGGAGTGCTTCCCATCGGTCGGGGTAACGATTTTGCCTACGGAGCTCATATTCCTTCCGACCTGAAAAAAAGTCTGCTTACTTTGCTCCGGATGCAAATTCAGCCTATGGATGTGGGATTGGTGGTCGGTGGAGATTATCCGCAAGGAAGATTTTTCGGAAATGGCATCGGAGTGGGATTCGACACGATCGTTGGCTTGGAAGCAGCCCGGATGAAAAATCTGCATGGAGCTGCCGCTTATTTTTGGGGAGCACTAAAGACTATCATTCTTTATCCTCCCGCTCCCACTATCGATCTTACTTTCGATGATTCCTGCAAACAAGTGAAACCGGCTATAATCTCCATTATGAACGGCAATCGTATGGGCGGTATTTTTTTTATGTCACCCGAAGCCAATAACAACGACGGAATTTTGAATTTATGCACGACGCAGCAAGGAACCAGGCGAGCATTATTAAAAACCATGGTACATTATATCAAGGGTTCTCAAAGTATTTTGGACAACACAACTACGCTGCAAAGTCCGGCATTTACCCTCAAAGCTACAGAAGGCGTTTTAGTTGTACATGCCGACGGTGAGACAATTTGCGAAGCAGGTACCGAGCTGGAAATAACCTGTCTGCCTGCGGCTTTAAAAATTATTTGCCATCCGGAAATATGAAAATTTACGGTAAAGCCGCCACTATCGTTATTCGCATCATCTTGCATCTGATCTGCAAAGTCGATGCCCGTGAACTAAAAAAAATCCCCAAACAAGGTCCATTCATCATCGCCATCAATCACATTAATTTTTTAGAAGTTCCGCTTCTTTTCACAGACCTTTATCCCCGCCCCACTCATGGCATCATCAAAAAAGAAACTTGGGATAACAGTTTTTTAGCCTGGCTGGCAGATAATTGGGAATCTATTTCCCTCGATCGGGAGAGCTTTTCGGTGGAAACTTTTAAGAAGGCAAAGGAGATATTGCGAGCCGGAAAGATTATAATTATTGCCCCGGAAGGCACTCGTTCTCTCGATGGAAAACTGGTAAAAGCTCATCCGGGCGTGATCAGCATGGCATTACAATCCGATGTCCCGATAATTCCTGTGGCACATTACGGCGGAGAGTTTTTCTGGGACAGAATTTCCAGATTCAAAAGAACCAATTTCACGTATAAAGT
>DAISYT010000472.1:0-1409 GCA_036825175.1 Candidatus Cloacimonadota bacterium | reverse complement strand
GGATTTTCTGCTCATTACCGGAAGGCAAAAAGCAACCCGATTGGGCAAAAACGATTTGAGGACTTTCATCGTTGAAAGTGATGCTTTTAAAATAATCGTGCTGAAGAGCAATATCAGATTTATTCAAAATACCTTTTCTAATCGTGATATCATAATTTTTACCAAAATCGAAATCACCGTTGAGCAGAATTTTGTTTTCCAGTTTTTTCAATTTATATTCCAACGACGGTTCCAGATAGATGTAACCGCTCACATCCTGATCTGCTGCCAGAGGCTCGGAGAACTCGATCTCCAATCCGGGATTTTCCTGTTCGTGTAATCGTTTCACCAGTACCACCGCCATCTCATGTAAACTAAACAGGCTCGATTCCCGCGCAAAATCATCTTTCATTTCCAGAATTTTTTTATCGAGATGGAAATCTATTTTTACTTTTTCGGCAAGTCTTTCAAAGCTGTCACTTTCAAAACTGAAAAGTGTTCCCGCACCCTGCCAATTTAAGTTTATCTGTTGATTTTTTATTTTTAGGATTGCCGCTTTTTCCACTTCGTCGATTTCCACCGGCAATAAAAACTTCAAAGAACCTTTGTAAGAAAGGAAATTATCCTGATCCGGCATTTCCGTAAAATCACCCTGAAATTCCAAAATTTCCTGATTCATTACCTGCACCTGAAATTGGAACGGTTTGATCGAAACCGCAGCATCGATCAGCTTCCGAATATCGATGGCAAAAGCATATTCCTTGCCCGGTTTGAAGGCTTTATCGGGACGAAAAACGAGTTCATTCTGTTGCTGCCAGATCGCTTTGCCGGAGATAACAGGAGTGACAATGATCTTGATCCGCTCATCAGGCTGATCTATCATATCTTTACCAACCATATTATCCGTGAAACGAACCACGATCGGATCGGTGGGTTTCACTTCGCCAGCCGTGTGCCCGGAAATATAACGAGCCAGATCATAAGCGTCGGATGAAATTTCGTTTTGGGCGGGTTTTTCACTCTGACCACCCGTACAGCCAACCATCAGCAAAACAGCAAATAAAACCGGTAAAAATTTCTTCATCGGTTATTCCTCCTGTCCGATAAATTTAAAAGCGTTTTTACAAAATTCATGGCGAGATTTCTTATAAAGAAAATCTCTCGAAACAATGCCAATTCACAACTAATTAATTTCCAAACTTTAGTCGAAAGCAATAGTCCAAATTACCGGATAATACGCACCGGTAGAAGCAAAGTAACCTGTAAAAACTATCTTTTTCATGAAGCAAAAATTATCGCCGAAGATATATATGTCAACATTCTTGCCAATTTCTTTGGGAGAGAAAGAGGAAAGATAGTCTTCTTTCTTTCACAAAGGCACTGAGTAATTCTTTTGACATCAAATTAATATTGCTTTTGAAAATGTATTC
>DAISYT010000471.1:0-1424 GCA_036825175.1 Candidatus Cloacimonadota bacterium | reverse complement strand
TTTACTGACGGAATGATCGATGTCCAAAATAATCGCTTGCTCGATCAGTTTATCGAATCTGTCTTTGTGAAGATTGTCCCTTTCCCGAATGATTTCCTTCAGCTCGGTTTCCAGGGATGTTGTTTCCAAATCCTTAGATTTGATGCGGTTTACCAATTGCACCAGAGCCGATTCTTTGTTGGAACGAATACGACCGTAAAAAAGAAACCAGATGATGCTGAAAATGATAAAGACAGAGGTGATGATCAGCGGAATTTTCCCCATCTCCACGATCAGAAAGCTGTAAACGACGACGGCAAAAATCTGGAGCCAGGGATAAAGGGGTGACCTGAATTTCGGTCGATAGTTTTGAATGCCGCTTTCCCGCATGATAACGAGCGAAATATTCACAAAAATAAACAGCAATAACATCATGGTGGAAGCGGTTTTCACCAGAGTTTCCAAAGGCAGGAAAATCACGGCGATCATCATTATACTCGTTACCAGAATGGAATTGACCGGTGTATTGAATTTAGGATGAATTTTCCCCATGGCAGAGGGGATGAGCTGATCCTGACTCATTGCCAGCGGATCGCGGGAGGCAGCCATCAAACCGGCATTCGCAGTGGAAAAGAAAGCCAGCAATGCTCCCAGCGAAAGCACATACATTCCCCAGTTTCCCATCATCACCTGTGCCCCATCGCTGATCGGGGTAAGTGAATACTTGCCATCTGCCGTTAGCAGGTTGTCTCCCATCACGCCGACGGTGACAAATACAACTAAAATATAAAGCAAAGAAACGGACAGAAAAGCAGTAATCATGGCGAGAGGAATGTTTTTGGTAGGATTCTTTATTTCTTCTGCCACACTCACGATCTTGGTTAATCCCAGAAATGAGATAAAAACCATACCGGCAGTCATGAAGAGCGTTTTGAAATCACTTACAAAGAAGTTATGAAAATTATATGAAACTACTTTGGGCATTCCTTTCGCGACATACAGAAGTAAGATCAGAAACAAAAATACGACCATCAAAACCTGCATCCTGCCTGCATGTTTGGTTCCCACCACGTTTAAAATCGTGAAGAAAACACAAAAAGCCACACTGACGAGTTTGATCTGTATTTCCGTAATGCCGGGAAAAATCAACGAAGCAAAAGCACCGATACCGACCAGAGCGAAAGCGCTTTTCAAAACAAGTGAAAACCAGGAAGATAGCCCTGCCGTGGTGCCGAGATACGATCCTAAACTGCGGAAAATGAAAAAATAGGTTCCTCCGGCTTTGGGCATGGCGGTGGAAAGCTCTGCCTGACTCAGCATCGTGGGAATGATAAAAATGCCGGCGATCATTTATGCCAGGACTATTGCCGGTCCCGATCTGAAATAGGATAATCCCGGTAAAATGAACAAACCGGAGCTGATCATAGCTCCAGCCGCAATACTAA
>DAISYT010000470.1:0-1426 GCA_036825175.1 Candidatus Cloacimonadota bacterium | reverse complement strand
CCAGCCCAGGCAAGCTGCAAAGCCACAGGCTGATCATCGGCTTCTGCCAGACCGCAGGGATTACTGTGCTTGATCACAGCCACGCCAAACCGGTTCAAATCTTTTACGGAATCGATCGCTCCCTGGATATCGTTCAGATTATTATAGGAAATCTCCTTCCCATGTAGAACCTGCATATCATAGAGCGACTCTTCCTTTCCGGCTTCCCGATAGAAAAATCCCTGTTGATGTGAATTCTCGCCATAACGTAATTTCATGCCGCCGGTAAAATGTAGTCGAAGTGATTTTTCTTCTGCCTGTTCGTCCATCGTAGTGGCGATCAAAGCATCGTAATCCGCAGTGTGATTGAACGCTTTACGCATCAATTTGAAACGAGAATCGTAGCTGAGAGCACCTTTGTTTTCCTGCATTTCATTGATAATAAGCTGATAATCAGCGGGATCGGTAACGACTGCCACATATTTGAAATTTTTGGCAGCAGCCCGCACCATGGTCGGTCCACCGATATCGATATTTTCGATAAGCGTAGCAAAATCCGCTCCCGCTTCTTTCACTTTGGAAAACGGATACAGATTGCACACCACCAGATCGATGGGTTGAATCTTCAGTTTATCCGCTTCTGCTGCATCTTTTTCACGATCGAACAGCAGAGCGGATTCGATGTTGAACGAAATGGTTTTCATCCTGCCGCCAAAAGCTTCGGGATTGCCGGTAACCAATTGAATATCGGTCACTTTGATTCCTGCTTCTTCCAACACTTTTTTGGTTCCGCCGGTGGAGATGATTTCACAATCAAATTCTGCCAGCACTTTTGCCAGCTCCACGATCCCGGTTTTATCGGAAACGCTGAGCAAAGCCCGGTTTATTTTAATCATAAACTCCTCGATTTATCTTATTTTTAAAATTCATAACTTACAATTATTATATCTTTAAAATTTCTCATCGTCATTCTGAGCTTTACCAGCCGAAGCTTGAGCGAAGGTTGGTTTCTTTCATTCGTATTGACGAAGAATGACAGCTTATGTTTCGTCAAAACCATTGAATGAGTTCCTCAACATGACGCTTTGTTGTCATTCTGATGTCTCTTGCACGTTGTTCTCGGGAAGAATCTCTTTTGTAAAACAGATAAGCAAAGCTGAAAGACGCATTCTATTTACCTTCTATCCTTCTTACACATACTGCTTCCCTTCGCATTTTTTATAATTGATAATGTTTTTCACCGGGAAGAATATCAGCTTTTGCAATTCCGGTTCATAGGTTACCTGTTCAAAATCATCAGACAGATTTTCAGCGATTTCAAGCGCTTTTTCCAGAATTTTTTTGTATATTTTGCCGATTTCAGTTTCCGGCTCGGGTTGGAATTTCGAAGCAGCAAATACCTGTTCCATATCCAACGCAATCGGCTTCTCATCCTCACCCGCTGCGA
>DAISYT010000469.1:0-1448 GCA_036825175.1 Candidatus Cloacimonadota bacterium | reverse complement strand
CAGGGAGAAGCAAACGGTAATTTCGAGGAATTTCATTATCAGAAAAATAACATAAGCTGGTTCCCGGATGGCAAACGGTTCGCTTTCGTGTCAAAGACGTCGGATGGCGATAAAATCTACATTATGAATGTGGAAAATAAGAGATTGGTTTATGAGATTTTATTGCCAGAATTCAGTTCCATTTTCGAGATCGATGTTTCGCACGATGGCAACAAGATCGCTTTTTGCGGACAGAAAGATGAACAGTCGGATATTTTTGTTTATGATATCAGCAGTGGAGAAGTTACTTCCATCACCAATGACCATTATCACGATTATCAACCAAGCTGGTCGCCGGACGACTCGAAAATCGCTTTTGCTTCGGAACGCAGTTTTACTGCCAAAGACGAGCATGTTTTTTTCGCTCTTTCCACCGATATCTTTTATTATGATTTCGTAGAAGATGCTTTCTACCAGGTTACAGATGATATTGCCGATGACGACACTCCGATCTGGAATAAAACAGGCGATCAGATAATTTTTATTGCAGAAGGTTCGCTTTCCACCAATTTCCAGGTTATCGATCTGAAATCAGGACAGCGTGCTGCCGTCACGAATATTCTGGGTGGCGTGTTTACCGGCGATCTGAATGCCGATGATTCCGATTTGATCTTTTCCTGTTTCTACGATGGCGGCTGGGATATTTATCAAAAATCCAATCCGTTGGACAGCCTGGAATATCATGATTACAAAATCCCGGAAAAAGTGGAATTCCAAGACGATCTTTTTGCCAAAATCAACCTGGAAGATTATGAATATTATGGCGAAAGGAAGCGTGAATTCAAAGCGGAAGCACCCGGCTATCCCCATCGTGTAACGCAGCTTACGCTCGAAGACTTCGCCGCAACGGACAGCTTGCGTCAGATTCATAATCAGACGATCGATGATAAACCGACCGAAAAGAAACCGCCGGTAATTTCCGATTATAAAACTAAATTTGCGCTCGATTATATCTGGGGCGGTATGGCGTATTCTCCCACTGATGGCACTTATGCACAGATTCAGATGGGGCTTTCCGACCTGATGGGAAATCATGAGTTGGATTTTAATCTCGGTATTTCCGGTTCGCTCGATACTTCCGATTTCATCATCGATTACCTGTATCTGGCAAATCGCGTCGATTACGGAATCGGCACTTTCATGTTGAATGACGAATTGTATTATATCACATATTTGTTCGGTGATGACGATTATTTTCGGGAAAGAACCAAAGAATATGGTTTGTACAGCATCGTACGGTATCCGTTCAATAAATTCTGGCGGATCGATCTGGAAAACACTGTTTATCGCATCGAAACCCGTCGTGATTGGTGGGAAAATAACCATTGGCATGAAGACTATTTGCCTTCGGCGTTTATCGATTATTATGGTTTAAAAGCTTACGAAGATGAAGATATTTATGCTCCGCA
>DAISYT010000468.1:0-1457 GCA_036825175.1 Candidatus Cloacimonadota bacterium | reverse complement strand
TAACCATCAAACCGGAATCAAAAACTTGGAAATTAAGATGATTGTCAAATGAAAATAAACTCCAGTTCATCATTCAGTAGAATTTTGTTTATTTCATTTTGACCTAACGGCACAAAAATCAGAATTTATTTATTACGATTCTCCCAAAACTGTGAGGGCAGTTTTGATGCAAGCCTCGATGAATTCTTTAGATTAAAACTCCCATTCCGCACCCAATATCGGCAGCATCGTCCATTGATAGATTGCTTCCACTTTTTCTTTCGCATCATTCCAAAAATATTCCGCGATGTTTTTTTGATTGTAAGCATTCCACACACTTACATAAACCACCAGATTGGTTTTGGCAAAGAAGAATCGTTTATCCACGCGCACATTCATGGAATGATAATCCGGGTAGCGTTCGGAATTGATCCTGCTTTCATCCAACACACCATAACCATTGGCATTGGACAAATCGATATCGAACGGGGTGTATGGCACGCCTCCGGCATAAATCCAACGCATACTCATTTCCAAACCGGGATTGGGTTTGTATCCGCCTTCCACGCTCAACAGCAGGCGATTATCATAACTTCGATCACGCCAAACGCCATCCAATCCTTTATAACGGGAACGAAAATAAGCTGCACTGGTCAGTCCGTAAATATTCTCTGCCAACTTTTTCTGCAAAGTCAGTTCGATGCCGCGGCTCATGGCTCGTCCTTTATCCGTGAGAGATTCATAATAATTGAAAAAATCATCGTCTATCACAAATAATGCAGGTTGGTCAGGATCCATCGGGAAGTGAGAATATTCTTTCTGATAAATTTCGATGCCGAGTTTTGTGTCTTCGGAAAGCAAATGCTCCATTCCCAAAATGTAATGAATGGCTTTGGGGTCGGCGAGTTCTTTGTTTTCATCTTTTTGGGAAAGCAGTAACATGGGCAGATTTTGATAATAAATTCCGTAGGAAGCATTTAAATAGGTGCGGTCGGAAAGCTGATAACGGCAAGATATTCTGGGCGAATAATTCGTATTTTCATTGTAGGAAAAATAATCCGCTCTTCCACCCAAAACGGTTGATAACCGGTCGGTTAGCCGGATATTCAAACTGGCAAAAATTCCCATTTTATTACCGCCAAGTTCGTCCTGCAGAGTAAAAGCATCGATCGTATCTCCGACGGCATTGGTGGTGGCAGCCAGCCAATTATCATAATCATTATCGAGACGCTTCGCATCCAAACCAAAATCCAGGCTCAACCGGTCATCGAACTGCTTGTGATTTACGTTGCGCAGTTTGAATTCCAGATCATTAGTGCGATTTCTGATGGCATACTTGCCGGTAAAAGCTTCATAAAAATCTTCGTTATATTGGGAGGAAGTGAGAGCAATCGAAGTATTGGAATACAATGATTCATTCCAGATCGAACGCCAGTTCATACCCCACGTTCCCTGATACAAATCCTGATTTCCATAAT
>DAISYT010000467.1:0-1470 GCA_036825175.1 Candidatus Cloacimonadota bacterium | reverse complement strand
CGTCGGATATCGGTAATTTTGTAACACCCGAATATAACTGGATTGAGATCAATCCGACTTACGGTGGCTCCGGAACCGTCATAGATCCGGTGCACACCACCACAGATGGCAGCGTAGCCGTCGTGGATTTGCCTTTTACATTCCGTTATTTCGGATTGGATTATGATCAGGTTTCTATCTGTACAAACGGCTATCTCAGCCTTGGATACACCAAAACGATTTTCTTTCATAATCGTAATATTCCTTCCGGTGTGGGTGCTTCTGCCATGATTGCTCCCTTCTGGGATGATCTTTCCAGCGGTGGCGTTTACTATAAATATATGCCTTTGGATCATATTTTCATTGTGGAATGGAGCCGCATGAGAAATAGCTTCAACTATAGCTATGAAACCTTTGAAGTAATTCTTTACGACCCGGCATTCTATCCTACGTACACCGGCGATGGCGATATAAAATTCCAATATAGCGAAGTTCATAATGTCGATCAGGATAACCGCTATGCCACGGTGGGCATAGAAAATGAAGCTCAATCGGAAGGTTTATGCATGACCTTCGCCAATATTTATCCACCCACCGCTCATACTTTGGAAGATAGCCTGGCGATCTATTTCTCGGTGGATTATGTGCCACAGGTGAACAATGGACAAAATTTGGTCTCGCATGATTTTTCCGGTTTACAGCAGAATTATCCTAATCCGTTCAATCCGACGACGACCATTTCTTATACCCTGCCCAAAACAATTTCCGAAAATGCTGAGATTTCCATCTACAATATTAAGGGACAAAAAGTGAGACAGCTCGTCAGCGAGCAAATGACGGCGGGTCAGCATTCGGTTGTCTGGGATGGGTACGACGATAATCTTCAGCCGGTATCTTCCGGTGTTTATCTGTATAAATTGCAAATTGGCAAAAAGGTGATCGATGTCCGTAAGTGTATATTAATGAAATAGAAAAATAATTTTTCCGGAGAGAGAGATGAAGAGAATCTGCCTAATTCTGAGCCTGATCGTGGGAATAAAGTATGCAGCAGCAGCCAATTTGGTTTTTTGTGGAAACAACAACGAATTAACAGTTTCCGCAGCATTCACACCCTGTCAAATTACAGGCGACAGCAATCAGGATTTATGTCACATTTCGATAGAAAACTGTAATCCAACCTATGTGGAAGGTTTTGAATTGCCAGTCACCACGCAACTGGTCGATCTCCCCGCGCGTGGAAATTTTCAGGTTACCGATTTGGATTTCGATGCCGAAGAAATGATTTTGGAAACAGAACTCTCTCCTTTTAGCGCCGAAACAGAAATCGATCGGACTCTGGATGAATGGCTGCCGGAGAATGTGATCAATATCGGTGAACCGATCATCATGAGAGGTTCCCGCTTTTCGCAGATCAGTGTTTTCCCGGTTCAATACAATCCTGCCAGAAACACCGTTCGGGTTATCTCCAATCTTCGGGCTTCCTTAGCTCTC
>DAISYT010000466.1:0-1471 GCA_036825175.1 Candidatus Cloacimonadota bacterium | reverse complement strand
AGGAATAACGAATAATAATCTTATCTCAAGAACCGAACTTTTTAATGCTTACCCAAATCCTTTTAATCCCGAAACCACTATCGAATTCACGATCAAGAATAATGAAAAAGGCATTCTCACTATCTATAATATCAAAGGGCAATGCATCATGAAAAAAGAGTTCTCATCCGGTTATCATCAATACCATTGGAATGCATCTCGTTATTCTTCTGGCATCTATTTATACAAATTGCAAACGTCTGATTATAATAAAATGAAAAAAATGATCATGCTCAAATAGAAAGCTGCATACCTCTTGCATAAAAAAAGAAAGGTTCGATCTTATGATCGAACCTTTCTTTTTTCCAAATACCTTTTTAGAATTTACAGCTTATTTTCAAACCTGTTTCATACATGTCGTAGTTTTTATCCCGTTCCACTGTGGAAGAAGGAGAATCGGTGTTACGCTTCTGATATTTTCCCGAAAGCCGCAAACCGAAAGATTTATTCAGATCAATACCGAGAGCCGCATCGGCTGTAACGGTGTAATCTTCCCTGCTGTAATGATAAGTGTCGTCTTCACGATTGGTTTGATAATAACGCTGCTCGTAATCCGCTCCGGCAGAAAGTGAGATTTTCTTTTTTCCGATTTTAATAAGCGTCGGAATATAATAAGAAACGCTGTATGTATTGGACTCATAAGAAGCATCTTTGATCTCATCCACTTCGTCGTCATCATAGGCATCTTCCCCATCCGCAGCGGAATTTACGTATTCATAGGAAAGCGAAGTACGGATTTTTCCCTTGGGGTACAATAGCACTTTGATCGAATTATCAAAATTCAAGGCATCGTATTCCGTAAAATACTTATTATAAAGAAGTTGAGCAAGTCCCATGTGATAAGTCAGCTCAAAAAGCTCGGTGGTTTTCCACTCGATTGCAGCGTTGTAACCATTCTTTTCGTAAGTATAATCATGGTATGTGGGAACTTGGTCGAGTACGCTCTGGTAACGGTTCACGTAAATTTCCGGATAATAAAAATAGCTCAATTCCAAATTCACTTTGCGGCTGAGGAACTGGGTGAATTTGTAACCCAGATAACCGTCATCCAGGCAATCATTCTTCAAATATTTATTATATTTCAGAAAGATTTCGTGTTTTTGAGTGTGACCGGAAATCCAATAATTTTTGCCTTCCAACCTGAGCAAAGGTGAGAAGATCAGATCGTCGGTCGTTTCCAGATCGAATTTTTCGCCATCGTTGCCAGCTTCGAAGCGGTCCAGATCGTGATCCGATAACTTTAACACATTGGAATCGTAGGTTGTTTCCAAACTAAAATCATAGTCGAAATACAGTCCCTTCCCAAACAGGGAAAAGACGATCAAACAGAAGATAATCGTTATTTTTTCTTTCATTTTCCACTGATCTCAATCGATGATTTGCTGATATACAATCTAAAAATCAGGTCCCGATTCACGGCACCATTCATTAT
>DAISYT010000465.1:0-1475 GCA_036825175.1 Candidatus Cloacimonadota bacterium | reverse complement strand
ACTTCCTTCTGGTGCGCCTGGCTGGCAGATTTCAGCAGCCAACCGTAACCTTTTCGTACTAAATCATCGCGATCAAGTAGCAGGATATTGGCGATTTGAAAAATGAAGTCCGGAAATAATCCTTTTCTGGCAGGAATGATCAATGAAACAGCAGAAGCTCTCCGCATCCAGCGATTTTCTGATTCTGCAAATTCCAAAAGTTCCGTCAGAAAATTTGGATACATCTGAAGGAACGTACCGACTGTATGGTTACAAAAGCTGTCACACGACGCCCAGTTATTGATGTATAATCCAATCCATTTTTTAAATGAACTGAAATCATCCGGCTCAAAATTTTTCCGCAGAGAATATGTCCAATTGCAGGCGATGAAGGATTCTTCGATAATTCCGGATTGCCAGAGTACCTCGATGAGTTCAAAGATTTCTGCCTTTTTCAGGGCATTAAATTCCTTACGGCTTTCCTCACTGATCTGATTGACCACAGGGACTTTAACTCCGTAGAATTCGATCTTCTCCTTAAAGAACCTTTGGCTATTTTCCAAAGTCTTAGCGTCGATGTTTGCTTTAAGTTGCTTTCTTACATTTTCTACAATTTTATTCATTTTTCCATCACCTATATTTCATTTTTGTTTTGACGGAGTAAGCTATTTCCCGTGCGTTCGTGCCTTATTTTCGTTCAAGTCTGATATAAAACGGATAGGCATAATATTCTCTATCAGCCGCAGCCATTGCCACAATTGTTCCGGATAATACATTTACATTCTTGTACAATTTCAATGACATAAATTGACTCAACTCATGCCGAAGATCAGCCGACGGTAAATCACCGGGGAACATACCGATAAATGAATTTTGGTTCACCAAGCCCGTAAGCAAAAACGTCTTATGAGGGATGGGATTGTTTTGGGTAAAATAGGATTTATAAGTAAAATCTAAATAATCAATAATTATGTTTCCGTCACTTTGTATCTGTAAAGTGCATGGAATATCCAATTCACCAACTTTTATCGTGCCTTGCCAATCGCCAAAATAGGTTGAATCAGAAGTGTAATCTTTGTATTCTTCTACTTCATTTATGATTCCCGGATTGTAATCGGGTAAGATTATTTTACTAAGCTGGTTTGTAACATTTTGGCAGAATTGCTGATTTGAGGTGTTGATCAAAACGGCAATTACAACGTTTTCTTCAGGAATAAGTTTAATCATAGAACTTGTCCCCATCATGCCACCTTCATGCCAGATTATTCTGTATCCATTATCATCGTTTTTGCAATACCATCCCAATCCATAAAATGTTGAATCGTAATAATGGTATAATGTTTTTGAATTCATATAATTATGGGTCAAATCAATTTCTTCCCAATCCAATAATTCCTTGGGTCCGTTTTTCAAGTGAAACATGCCAAACAAAGCCAAATCATGAATACTGGAATATACATTGCCAGCTCCTTTGGTATTATTTGAGACGTCGGGAA
>DAISYT010000464.1:0-1507 GCA_036825175.1 Candidatus Cloacimonadota bacterium | reverse complement strand
TGGAATTCCACGGCTCTGGCATCGGCATAATCGGATGAAAACCGCGGATTTCCCAGATAAACAGCTTTCTCTTCCTGATTAAAATACAACAGAAAATCACTGTTCATGCGAAATTCGTTGGACTGAGTAACCACATCGAAATTAGCCACCACTTTTTCGTATTCTTGGAAATATTCGATTTTTTCTGCGGTAATTTCCAAAGTATCTTTTCCGCTCATTACTAAATGCGGCTGCATGATCAGGTAGCCGTAACCTCTTTCCATATAATATGATAGCTTCCCACAGGAGCCATGAACGTTCTCGCGCTCATCATAACTTTTCACATCATCGTAAGCATGGAATTCCCGTTCTCTTCTTCTGTAAACGGCTCTGTCGGCTTCAAAGGTGCGGATCGTACTGTCGGCATGAGTTTCCTGGGCAAAGACATGATCGAACAGCCTTAAAATTTCATTGATGTGATTATACTCCATCCTCTGGGCAAACAAGCTGAGAGTATCGTCGTAAACCTTTACATTTCCAGCCATTTTGGCTACTTTCTGTTCTTCATAAATATCGGCGTAATCGGTAAAGAATTCCGTCTCACCGTAAAAGAAATGTACGTTCCCTTTCAAATTCGAGACGTATTCATCGTTTACTTTCTTCACGATCATAGAGTCGGCATTCACCAATTTATACGGACGCAGATCGCTCTCCGCGGCAGAAAGGCAGATGCAGAAAATCAGCAGGATGAGGCTACCAATCGATTTCTTCATTATCCAGTTTACCTTCGCCGGAAACTTTACGGAATTGCGCCACTTCCAGTTTCATATCGGAAACCATCTCTTCGCCGTAGAGTGTGTTATCATTGCGGATCAGCGTAACGCCGTGAGAAGCCACAATCTTTTCCGTGTTCCTGTTTAGTACCGCTTCGGGAGCTTTCATCGTGCCGTTACTGCTCACGATCACCACATCGCCTTTGCCGGTAATCGTATTTTCGGCATCGTCGATTTCCGCCGCATCGCTGCTCAAAGTCATCTTTACCGTACCGTCGGGATTATAGAAAGTAACGAAAACCGTATCCAGAAAAGTCTGTTTTGTTTCGTAATATCTATACATATGAACTGCGGTCATTTCATAATCGGTTTTATCTTTATTCGTGATGATCACGTAAAGTGAGTCTGCTTCTTCATCCGGGATTTTACCGGCGATGGGCAGATTTTCCGGTTCTTCTTCCTGGGTACAGGAAAGCAAAGCCAACAGGATGAACATCAGAAAAATTCTACAGATTTTCATTTATTCATTTTCCAGAGATTCCAATAAGGAAACGTATTTATCGATGGTTTCGGATAGAATTCCCTGTTCATTCAGGATCAGTTCGATGAATTCCCGCACTGCACCCTTTCCGCCTTGTCGCGTAAGCACAAAATCCACTTTTTCCTGAAAAGCCGGGAAAGCATCTGCCGGAGCAGCAGAAATGGCGCAATGACGCATCACAGGAAAATCGTTCCAATCATCGCCGAGATATGCC
>DAISYT010000463.1:0-1527 GCA_036825175.1 Candidatus Cloacimonadota bacterium | reverse complement strand
AAACACTTCCAAAATGAATAATCTGGAATGAAATAAAATCATGGAAACATCTGATATAATCAAGAGGATAAGGAAGATCGAGATCACCACCCGGAATCTGGTGAACGACCTGTTTTCCGGAGAATATCACAGCCTGTTCAAAGGTCAGGGACTGGAATTTTCCGAAGTGCGCGAGTATCAGGAAGGCGACAGTTTCAGACAGATCGACTGGAATGTGACGGCTCGACACGGCTATCCTTTCATCAAAAAGTTTGAAGAAACCCGTGAATTGAACGTGCTGTTTCTGGTGGATGGCAGCGCTTCCACTTTGTTTGGAACGCGTGGCTTTCTGAAATCGGAATTGATCACGGAAATCACTGCCGTACTTTCTTTTTCGGCGCTTTCCAATAACGATAAAGTGGGAATGCTGCTGTTTACGGATGAGATAGAAAAATACGTTCCACCCCGCAAAGGCAAAAAATCCGCTTTGCGCATCCTGCGGGATATTCTGTATTTTGAACCGAAACATCAAAAAACGAATCTCACGAAAGCCGTGGAATACATTTACGGTCTGACCAAAAAGAAGAGTATTATCTTTGTGATTTCCGATTTTCTGGATGAAAATTATGAAAACAGTCTGCGCCTGCTTGCCAAGAAACACGACGTGATCGCTCTTCGTATTTTGGATCGTGCCGAAGTGGAACTTCCCAACGCCGGACTTTTGCAGTTGAGAGATGCGGAAACCGGAAAATTCGTCACCGTAAATTCTGCCAGCGCCAAAGTGCGCGCCGATTATGCCAAATTGGTGCAGCAAAGAGACGAACAGCTTCAGGAAAAATTCCGTAAAATGAAAATCGATCTAATCACACTTTTCACCGATCAACCTTACGCTCCTGAATTACGAAAATTCTTTAAATTCAGGATCAGAATGAAAAAGTCGAGGTAACAGCACATGAAAAAAACAACAGCCTTTTATCTGCTTTTGATGTTATCTGTTTCTGTCTTCGCTCAGACTTTGGATTATCATCTGCAAAAACCTCAGAAATTGTTTGTGGGAACGCCTTTCCACGTTTTGGTAGATATTCATGCCACCTTGCAGGATAGTGTGTTTGCTCCTCAGATCGATACACTCGACGTCTTTATTCTGCGCAATACTCAGTCTGCGGACGAAGTGGAAGACAACGATGTAACCACGCATATCGACATGACATTTCAAACTTTCGACACCGGTGAATTTACTTTCCCGGAATTGGAATTTTCCGTTAAAAATGGCGATAAAATCAACGTTCTGAAAACCAGGGAATTTGTGCTGAATGTGGAATCAGTGTTGGCGGATAGCTCGAATGTAGTGCAGGACATTGCCGCTCCCATCCGTTTCGGTTTGGGTTTTTGGGATTATGCTTTGCCCATCCTCGCCATCCTGCTGTTAGTTCTTCTCATCATCTGGTTGAAGAAATTCGTCAAATCACATAAAAGAGCACTGGAAAAACCGATCATCGTGGATAACCGTCCTGCCTGGCAAATCGTTATGGAAGCTGTGGAAAAACT
>DAISYT010000462.1:0-1535 GCA_036825175.1 Candidatus Cloacimonadota bacterium | reverse complement strand
CCGGCGATGGGTGAGACGATATGCAGACTTTTGATCTGTTCTTCCAATTCGTCGATATCGATCAACACATCTTTCATATCGAGAAAATATTCAGATGCCGTGGAATTGGAGCTTTGCGCCATAATGACTTTGCGGTCTTTGAGCGCTTTTATAATAGATTGATTATTTTTTACATTTTGCCAGGCGATGAGCGAATCGCCTTTCAAGTCATAATAAGTTTCGTGAACTTTCCAGTAATCGCCGGAGAATTTCTCGAAATCGGAATTATTGAGCATACCGGCAGTATAAAGTTTTTTATTGGCTTCATACTGCTTCCGGGCAGCCTGAAATCTTTGCTCCATGAAATCCAGTTTTTCGCTCACATTCTGCACTTCCACTTCGGCTTTGTTCAGGTCGATCTCGGCATTATGAATGTCTTCTTCCAGTTTTAGAAGTTCATTATGCAGGTAATCACCGCTTTGAGCGGAAGCTACCATTTCTTCGTATTTACTCACTTCTTCCCGCATGTTTTGCAGTTGCAACGGCAATTTGGGATTCTCGATTTCCGCTAAAGGATCGTTTTTTTGAACCATCTGCATGGAAGTAACATAAAATTCTTTTACGATGCCGTCCACCTGTGCACTTACAAAGACTTTATCGGAACGAACAACCGCGGGATATTTTTGGGAATGAGCGGCGAGAGCGTAAGAAAAGATGATCGTAATTAAGATGATAATCAGTGACGCAATAAGAATTAACCGGATTTTTTTTTCCTTCATTTCGTTTCCTCCTCAAAACAATTCATGAGGAATATTTCTTTATAATATTTCATTTCAGCCAATTTCATATCCAATTCTGCTTCATCGGTTTGGATGGCTTTTTTATTCAGCTTCAAAGTCGGATTATCTCCCAGAAGCGTCGGCTCTTCCTCGAATTTGGTCTGCTGTAATTGCAAATCCCGCCGGTATAGATCATACAGCCGGGTTTTGCGTTTCAATTCCAGCTTCGCTTCCTGGTAGAAAGTAATTCTTTCCAGCCGGAATAAATTCCAATCCTGCTGCAATTCCCGATAGCGGTAATCCAACTCGTATTCAAACGATTTCAACAGAGATAACTTGCTGCTGTTATTGCCGATAAGATTGAACGGCAGTGAAACCTCGATTTTACCTTCCGGGTATTCTTCATCCTGATGACCGATCATTTCATTCTCACCGCTGTTTTCCGTAATATCCCAATTCTGTTTGGTTTTGCGCCAGTTATAGGAAAGAGTGAGATTGACTTCCGGCAGGAATAAATAACTGTAACGCCATTTGATGGAATGGGAAATCTTACGTGTTTCAGCGTTCAATTTATTCAGGTGAAGCATAATGTCTTGAGAAAATTGCAGAGTATCCGCTGCGTGGTGCTGCTGAATGTAAAGTTGGAATTGATCGAAAAATGCGTTCAAGGAATTTCCGTATTTGTTGAAATGTTCGTTATAAACTTCTTTCAGATCGTACATTTCATCTTCACGGTCTTCGATCTCTTCCAGCAGAGCGATCATGGTTTCCGGATCG
>DAISYT010000461.1:0-1543 GCA_036825175.1 Candidatus Cloacimonadota bacterium | reverse complement strand
AGAGCAAAACATTAAAGTCAGAAACGATCAGTTTTACCAAGGCGGTTTTACTGCGCTCCCCCAAACTCAAAGTTCCGATTTTCTGATTTACTTTGTCTTTGCGCAGATTCAGGCTGCCCAGCACAGTTCGTGCCAAAGATTGTTTGGTCATATCACCACCGATTAATTCGGTCAGGATCGTATTCTCCGGATTCAGATTTTCAATTTCCTGAGCATAATAACCGATTTGGGATTGCGGATTCCAACTAAAATTGCCGGAAAATTCCGGGATTATTCCAACCAGAATTTTGAGCAAAGTCGATTTCCCGGAACCGTTTTTACCGCGAATCAAAAACCGATCTCCGTTGCAGACGGTAAAACTTAAATCATGCAGAACTGCTTTATTTCCAAATGATTTGGAAACATTTTCCACCCGCAAAACAGTTTTTGCTTTCAAGTTTTGTTCTTCAAAATGAATTTCCCGTTTTTTTTCGATCCAGGGCTTTTCTGCTTCCGCCTTTTCGATCTCTTTATTCAACCTGGTTTCCACCGCTTTAGCTCTTCTCATGGCATCTTTGGCGGGATTGGTAAGCATTTCAAATACCGGAGCGTAACCTTCTTTTCCGGTTTGTGCCTGATAACTGCCAGCCCAGTTTCTGCGGTCGCCGACAGCTTTTTTCAACTTTTTTATCTTCTTCTGAGCATTGTCATATTTGTGCATTTTGCGTTGGAATTTTTCGTCCTTTTCCCGACGATAAAAAGAATAATTCCCGGAAAATTCGGAAATAGTTTTGTCTTCCATTTCCCAGATTTCATTCACACAATTATCTAAAAATCTGCGGTCGTGACTAATGACGATGAAAGGGGTGGAAACGCTGTTCAGATAAGCTTCCAACCACTGCAAAGTGGGAACATCGAGATGATTCGTCGGCTCATCCAGAAGCAGTAGATCGGGATTATCCAACATAAGACGGCAGAGAGTGATTTTGGTCTTTTCGCCACCACTCAGTTTTTGTACTTTTCTCTGCAGGAAGGCTTCCTCCAAGCCAAATTGCGACATAATTTTCTCGAAAAACAGATCGAATTTGTAACCGCCCAAAGTATCGAATTCTGCTAGAATTCGTACGACTTCGTTTTCCGGCAAAGTATCCAGTTTTTCCATTTTTTGCTTGAGTTCAAAAAGTGCCGGCTTGAGCAGCCAGAGATAATCACGAACTGTAATGTTTTCGGAAATGGTAACTTCCTGCGACAAATATCCGATCTTTAATCCGGGTTGGAAATAAAGGCTACCGCCGACCGGTTTTTGTTTCTGCAAAAGCAGGGCGAACAACGTACTTTTTCCGCAGCCGTTGCGTCCGATTAAACCGACTTTGGTGTTGTCACCGATCTCGAATGACAGGTCTTGGATCAGCGTTTCTGCCTGATTCTCGTAATAGAATTTTATGTTTCCGGCTTTAATCAATGTCATGTTTTCCTCATTTGGGAAACCTTGAAAAGGTTTATAAGGCTCTTCTTCCTGCTGAACCTTTTCAAGGTTATATGAATGATAAACCAACCATTGAAA
>DAISYT010000460.1:0-1551 GCA_036825175.1 Candidatus Cloacimonadota bacterium | reverse complement strand
TGTCATAAATCACGGCATCCTTTTTATCGTTGGAAAGGAAAAATACCGCATTGAGATTGTCTCTTCTCCAATCGACAGCGGCGCCGCGCAACGCATATTCCTTAGTTCGGGAAAGGTCCCCGATGATCCCGATGATGCGTTTATTAAATCCGTATCCGGTTTGACGCGGACTGAAAGTATCGGTGTTTTCCATCACCAGACCTTCGCCGAAGGTAGCACGGAAATTTCCGGCATAAACCTTTAAATAATTTCTGCCGGCTAATTCAAATTCCTTTTCATAACCCACGTAATATTTGGCGTCATCCGTCAGCTTGTCTGCTTCATCCAAAAAGAAACTTTCATTTCCTTTTTTGGAATTGGTAAGGATACCGGCTTTCCATTCATTCATGTAGCGAACGCGCAGTTTATTCATCACGGAAGAGCGGTTATTCTGCAGATTGAAATATCCCCAATAGTTCTGTTTTTTTATGGAAGGCGTTCCCGGTAAAGCAGAATCATCGTACCTGATCATCGATTCCTGATACATGTCTTTCAGTTCATCGGTGTAAGGAGCATCGTTGTATTTTAATTGGTAATCGACGAAAATTTTATTCTGAATGGGAGGTTCCTGGTAATAGACATAATAGCGGATATTGCGGGCACCGTAATAGGAAATTCCCGGTGAATAGCGCAGATCACGGTAATTGGTAAGCGTGTCGCCATTGGCTCGTCGGTACATGATCGCTGCCACATCGATGGCAGAAGTATTCGGCAGATTCAAAATGCTCGAAAATGTCATTTTATTGATGTTCTGCGGAGTCATCAGATAATCTTCCCAAACATCGCTCATGCCTTCCTGTAATCCTTCATTCGATCCCAATCGTTCCAATAAATAGGAAATTTCTTCCCGCCGGTTCGACACTTCATCGTCCGATTGATAATGTGAAATCTCAACCAGCGGTTTCAGCAGATTCATGGTCTTTTGATCTACAGAATCGATTAAACGCAGATCGTAGATGCTGTGAAAATAATCGATATAAAAACGGTAGTTATAAATGTCATCCGCTTGTTTTTCGCTGATCGGCAGGGATTTTAATTCTTCCAGGCTGGCTGTGTTAAGATCGATTTTTACAGCGGTGAGGCTCATCGCCAAACTAATCAAAAACCAAATAAGAAACTTTTTTTTCATATTTTTTCCCTATAATTCACATATCTTATTATATGAAAATTATTTAAATTTCAGAAGCAAACTAATTTTTATTGGTTTATATTGTAAAGTAATTTTCACTTCCGAGAAAGATAATAAAAAAAATTTGACAACAGGTTCCCTGTTCAGATTCTGTGCCAGAAGAATTTTGGAGGAAAAATGGCGAAAGATAAAACAGTTGAAAAAAAGAGAAAGTTCTCTTTGATCGATCTACTTATGATCATCATGGTGGTAGGAATTGCCCTTACTTTGATTATTCCCCTGCGAAACGACACACTTACCAAAAATAGATTGTCCGAGGCAATCCGAAATGCTCAGATCATCGCAAATGCCGATAACGCATTTAAGGATGACCCCGCTAATGG
>DAISYT010000459.1:0-1574 GCA_036825175.1 Candidatus Cloacimonadota bacterium | reverse complement strand
AAACAGAAACCGGACCGTACATTTCCAGTTCGTTGCTGTAACTTACGCTCTGCAGCCAATACCAATATGTTTCACCGGTTGTGATGGCAAAGTCGTCGGTAAATTCGTAAGATGAAGGTTGAGTAGTGGTACCGTTTCCGGGGATCAGCGTTTCGTTCAAAAGCAGGAAGTCATTTGCTTCGATGCCGTTTTCGGCTTCGCTGCGGAAAATGTACCAGCCCATATTTTCCAATTCGGATTGAGTGACCCATTCAAGCTGCGGATAACCGTTTTCACAGATGCCGGTAAATGAGGAAAGTGTGACGGGAAGAGGTGAATCGCCCCATGATTGTGCAACTCGAATACCATCAATTAATCCATAAACACCCGACTCTTGCCTTATACAAGCTTCAGCTAAATATGTTGCATCCGTTCCTTCAGTAGAGCTAATAATCGGATCCGGTTCTTCTCCAGAAAGATTTGGATTAATGAACAAACAAACTTCATCGTCTCCAGTTTGGAATGTGTATTTTATAACAAATAAATATACTTGATTCAAAGAATAGTCATATGAAGTTGTAACTGATGGAATTGAGGAACTTTTACAAATACCAAATCTAACATTGTTGGATTCTTCACTTTCTTTTTTAATAAAAAATCTTGCTCTATAAGTTTCTCCAGATACTCTAAAACATATTATATAATTATCAGAACTATAACTTGCACCAGAAAAACTAGCCATAAATGAATAATATACTGAACCTGATGATATAGATGAATCAAATGAATGACTTAGGTCTTCACCAGGTCCATCGATTTTTGCTGAATAACCAATATCGGAATTGGCATAATTAGAATAAGATAAACCCGGAGATGAAATTAAAATTTCTCCTGTTCCTGAACCACTATAAACACTCCAGCCATATTTAGCTAAATCATCACCTAAAACATAATCAAAGTTTTCATTAATAAGCAAAATTGCATTCACTTGAGAGAATAAAATCAAACATAAAATACTATAACTTATTTTCTTCATAATTTTGCCCTCCTATTTTGTTCCTTTACTATATTATTCTTAATCATAATTTACTTCATTCTGTAGTAACCTGATGCTGTCAAACACTTTTTCCTTCTTCAAAATGTAAAATATATATTCCTTGCCGAATAACAGAGTGGAATAGAAAGTGCATTTCTATGATAAAAAAAACTCGGAGGATAAATGAAAAAAGTAATAATTTTGCTAAGCTTGCTAATTATGCTTACGGCATTGAGTGCAAATGGAATAGAGCAGAAAACACTTTCCAACGGCATGCAGATCATTGCCAAAGAAAATAGATTGAACGAATCGGTGGGATTCTATTGTTTTGTGAAAACCGGTTCCAACAATGAAGGCAGATTCCTGGGTGCCGGCATTTCGCACTATCTGGAACACATTGTTTCCAGCGGAGCCACCTCGTATCATACGGAAGAAGAATACCAGAAAATGAGCCAGGAAATGGGAGCTTTGGTGAACGCCTACACCACGAACGTGATCACGGCTTTTCACATCGAAGTGGAAAAACAATATGAAGACAAAGCTTTGCAAATACTATCAG
>DAISYT010000458.1:0-1577 GCA_036825175.1 Candidatus Cloacimonadota bacterium | reverse complement strand
ATAAAACCAAACAATACCCGCTCGAACAAATGGCTCAGGTTATAAATGCTTTGGGCGAGAGATATAATATTTTTCTGCTGGGTTCGCCGGATGAACGAAATCTGATATCGCTTCTTAGACAAATAATCGACGTACCGGTTCACGATTTATGCGGAAAATTATCGGTTTCGGAATTGATCGTTTTTTTGTTTTCCATCGATCTGGTTATTTCCAATGACAGCGGTCCCATGCATATAGCGGCAGCTCTGCATAAACCTCAGATCGCCATTTTCGGGGCAACGCATCCCAAGCTGGGTTTCGCACCCATGAATGACAAAGCAATCATCCTGAAAGCCGATCTGAATTGTCAGCCCTGCTCTTTGCACGGAAGCGAGACTTGTCCTTTAGGGCATCTGGATTGTCTGAAAACAAAAACGGCTACAGAAGTCATAAAATCAGTGGAAATGGTTAGTTCCCAAATAGATGTAAAAAATAATTCCTTGACACATAAAAAGAGACGCTGTTTTAAGACGCTGTAAGAAAAACTAAGGGGGATGAAGATGAAAAAGATTAATATACTTTTAGTATTAATTTTGGCGGCTTCATTTTTATCAGCTGATAATATTGAAAATCTCTCGGCGACCTATATGGGAAATGATAATACCTGGGAAATTACGCTGATTATTAACAAAGCAACTACCGTTGTTTTATCTGTCTGGTATCCTGATGAAAAAGGAGAATACACACAGATTCGGGTTTTATATGACAAACCTTTGGAAGCCGGAACTTATACCTTTTTCTGGGATGGCAAAAATAATCAGGGTGTACCGGTAAAATATATTGCCAAACAGAAGGTGATTTACCGAAACGGAAAAGTATTACTTTTAAAATAGCAGAGGTTGTTTCTACCGCGAAAAGTATATTCCCAAACAATTTATGGCTCCAATAATCTTGGAGCCATCTTTTTATACCTCTCCTTTGACAGCTACTATAAATCGTCACGCTTTTTCATAGTTGTAACTTCTTTTTACATGGCTTAAAACTTAGTTGACAACATTTGCCCAGTTCATTTTTTTTTACTTCATATTTTGGTTAAGGGGTTGGGATATGAACGGTAAAATTGAAGAAGTTCTCTCGCACTTTATCACAAGCGGTCTGATACTGGCACAGGAAATAATAACCACATTACAGGAAAAAAACAGCAAGATCATAGAAGTCATCGGTGAACCGGGATCGGGAAAGGCGGTAATCTTTCAATATATTTCCGAGCAAATTAACGCTGAAAATACTTCTTTTTATCTTCCCTCTCAACTGAAATCGAATC
Source organism: Candidatus Cloacimonadota bacterium (assembly GCA_036825175.1). Lineage (GTDB taxonomy): Bacteria > Cloacimonadota > Cloacimonadia > Cloacimonadales > TCS61 > B137-G9. The sequence continues at coordinate 274 of DAISYT010000458.1, read as the reverse complement.
ATTTTTGGGAATTGCTGAGGCTACTCGTCGATATATCCGACGAAGAATTCGAAGAATTAATTTTGGCAGCCGATTCCTTCGAGATTAACCGGAAATATAATTTCTTCTATTTTATTACCGAAAAACTAAATGCCAAACATCTGCTGAATGAAAAAAATATTATCATATATGAAGCCCGATATCTGGATCAATACACTCTTGATTTTATCCAATATCTCGTTAATTACTCTGAAAATGTGGTAATTCAGTTCGTGGTTTTTTCCCACAAAGAACT
>DAISYT010000457.1:0-1581 GCA_036825175.1 Candidatus Cloacimonadota bacterium | reverse complement strand
TTTTTGGGTTACGTTTTCATCGAAATTCAGATAACCATAACCCACAGATGTTTTAGCGCCGATACCTTTTTTTCCCAAAGCGGTTTTGAGCAGATCGGAAATAGATTTACCTCTTATGGTGAAATAATCCGGTTGCTGATCTTGAGGAAATCCGATTGGGAAAAAGAAGATTGTGTCTTTCACGGTGAGGAAAGTTATGGGATTGGGATTTTGGTCATCGGTAGGTTCTTTTTTTCCAGAATAGTATTCTGAATAATGCACATTCATAATATCGAATTCGAGTTTTGGTTCTGTTTGTGGATAGGCATCGAAGAAAGTGATTTTCCCAATTTGCTTCTGCGAACCGAAGATTGCTTTGAATTCCTCATTTTTTTCTGCTTCCTTTTCATCTTTCTCGAAATATTCGCAGATCACATAATTTCTGGTAACGCCTTTCACCGCCTGCCCGGGAATGTAGGGAAAGCCGTAAACATGATGCAGTGTGATGGAGGTTTCATAAACCGAAGCTGACCCGAGCCCAATCACCATTCGCCAGTCGGGACGGAAAGCAGAAGTTTCTACTTTAAGTTCAGGAAGCTGCTGCAAGGATAAAAGGTATTTTGCCGAGAACTCGAGCATTTGTTTTCGGGAATTTTGGATATCTAACTTCAATTCACAGTGAATTTTTTTTCTATCGTGATAATTAAGAGCGAATTCAGTTTTCACTTCACCTTTCTCATATTTTTCATAGCTCGGAGGAAATTTATTCAATCTCAAAGCGAAGTTATCGATTTGACTCGGCTTTTCCGTAAAAGTATCTATTGGTAGATAATGATTAGCTTTCATTCTCGTCACCTTCGATCAAGCCTTCCGCAAAGCGGCGCAGCCAGGAAAAAAGAGCCAATGTTTCGTTAGTAATTGCCCGATACTGCTGCGAATCCATTTCACAAAGTTTTTTAGTAAAATCTAAAAATTCAAATTTGAAAGGATTCTCTTCTTTTCTGAACCAATCGGAAACTTGTTCATAAATTTTGCGATATGTTTGATCTTTCAAACTTTTGGAAAAAATAAAAGCAAAGGTTGCTCCCAATCCGTTGGTTTTGATCCGCATGGGAATTTTTTTTACATGGGATTTATATTCTTTCGGCTTAGGTAATTTTTTTCCTTCTTCCGCTGCTTTGTAGGCAAAATCCGCTCTGCCGTTTTCCAGTCTATTCATCGTGGTCATTTGTTCCTCCCATTTCGGGTGAATACATTTCTACCAAACCTTTTCCAATAGTGGCGTTCCAACCGATTTGCAGGAATGCCGGGCAATGTTTTTTCCAGTAATCCATGATTGCTTCTTTATCTTCTCTATCGCCTAAGAATTTCTCTTTTTCTTTTTTTATAGTGAATATCGTAGATGGAATTGCCAGCGAATAGAGCACGCTTTCAGAAGGCAGATATTCTTCTGTAAATAAAGCACCGGTTTCCACAGTTCCGGTTTTCGCATTGATCTTTGTTCTGGTGATAACTTCGGTGGAGAGATTCACGAAATCCTTGAAATCGTCATCGGAGAGGATGATGAGTTGTTTTTCCAGTTCAGTAATTCCAGTGAAAAAA
>DAISYT010000456.1:0-1593 GCA_036825175.1 Candidatus Cloacimonadota bacterium | reverse complement strand
CACCACCACTGACATATCCTGTAGCATAACAGTTAGATATCGAACTGCCGTTCTCAGCAGCAAAACCGCCACCTGAGCTAAGTGCAAAAGCACTCACATTGCCTGTGGCGTAGGAATTTGTTATCGTGCCCCAATTATTATAAACAAATCCACCGGCTGCACCATTTCCACTTACAGAACCACTGGCATAACAATTATCAATAATCCCTTCATTATAAGACATAAAACCACCTGCGGATTCATTAGTACACGTTAAAACTGCCGATGAATAAGAGTCGGTGATAGTTCCCCGGTTCAATCCCACCAAACCGCCGGCATCCCCCGATACTGTTCCTTCTGTGTGAGAGTTAGTAATCACTCCATCAGTCCAAAGTTCTCCCACCAGTCCGCCTGTTCTTCCTGCGCCGTTGATTTCACCGCCGCTATAGCAATTGTCAATCTGACCAAAACATTGTCCGACAATCGCACCTGTACACAATTGATTGGCAGTGATATCTACATCGATCAATCCTAAGTTTTGGATGACGCTTGCCTCGGTGGTAATACCGAACAATCCCAAATAACTGATGGAGCGGTTCAAATACAAATTGCTGATACTATGTTCATTGCCGTTGTAACTACCGGAAAACTGGATATAGCCACCGATAGGTGACCAGCCGGAAAAACCTCCGGAACCATTATAATACCAGTTTTGGGTGGGAGAAGCATCGATATTAGCGGTTTGAAGATAATGGCTGCTCCATCTGGCAGCCTGGTTAGGATCGGGAACAATGGAATCCGGCGCTGCGATCCAAAAAAGATTTTCCAAAGTTTCGATCTGATAAGGATTTGTTTCTGTGCCATCACCTATAGCAGGAAATATGGCTGTTTGTGCCATCAGCACATTGCTGAAATAAAACAATGAAAGTAAAAAAATAACTTTTTTCATTTTTCCTCCTAAGTTTTTTTACTTCCAAGCTTTTAGCTTGATTGTCTATGTCATCATGAGACTTCTTACAAAGAAATTTTCCTGAAGCAATCCCAATCTATAACTAATCAAATCTCAATAGATTATTTCGAATGTAACAATAAGCAGAAAACTCGCAAAGACATCAATCGGCGGCTTTTTTTTATGAAGCACACTATTAATTAAAATTAAATTAATACTTCCTATAGTCCTCAACCTGTTGCAATTAGTAAAGTTAAGGACAACCCAACAGATTTAATGTTACCCTACTTTGCAAAACGGGCTGCCAGCTCGCTGAATATTAGAATCGATCTGGCAGGTCGATCTACGTTATTTCATTAAGATCATCTTTTTCGTTATGTTCGTGGTTGGAAATGACAATTTAACGAAACAAACTCCACTGGAAACCGTTTTGCCATTTTCATCATTCCAAACGACTGAGACTTTGAGAGGGGGTGACTTTGAGAAGATGAGAAGATGAGAAGATTGGAAGATGGGAAGATGAGATTCTTTGTAAGAACGACGCGCATGCATCCTCAGAATGACGGCACTCTTTTGCGCCTTTGCGATAAAAGTTCATGAAACCCTCAGCCCACATTCAAACAGAGAGAAAAAGAGTAAAGCCTCAGCGAGGCGAAATAAGGTAG
>DAISYT010000455.1:911-1598 GCA_036825175.1 Candidatus Cloacimonadota bacterium | reverse complement strand
AAAAAAAACGGCTCACAACCATAGCGAGCCGTTTCGGAGAGTTGTACTACATCTATTTTACCGGCTGTTCACACCGGAAATAGCCAAATCTTCCCGTTTCTGCTTACCTTTAAATGCAAGAGATATTCCACATTCATTTCTGCTTATCTGCCATGAAGTTAGATGTTTATCAACTGCCATTATGCTGAATGGATTACACACAATGAAGGGATTTTTCCTCAATTGTTGAGGGAAATTAAGAATTCTAAAATGACGTTAATTCATGCAGAATTGTAGAGCAACAGGTCGAGTTATCTGCTTGCCAGCAATTCCAGATTCGAAGGTGAATTTTCTATCATTTGGATCAGCTGAGAAACTGCTTTGTTTTTCTCCAAGGGAATAATCGTTCTTCGGATGGAATTGATCTTTTCCACTTCGGCAACCGGACGTAACAATTCTTCGCGACGAGTACCGCTTTCGGTAATATTCAAAGCAGGAAAAATCCTTTCTTCCGCCAAATCACGATCCAACACGATCTCGCAGTTTCCGGTTCCTTTAAATTCCTGGAAAATGACTTCGTCCATTCGGGATCCGGTATCCACCAGGATCGTCGCTAAAATCGTGCAGGAACCGCCATCCTGTATGTTACGAGCCATCCCAAATAATTTTCGGGGTAAATTCAAAGCCCCGGAAGCCAAACCTCCACTC
>DAISYT010000455.1:0-901 GCA_036825175.1 Candidatus Cloacimonadota bacterium | reverse complement strand
GATGCCGTCGTTGTAATAATTTCCGTCGATGTTGTAAGCCCTTCCCATCCTCGTCAGACTGTCGATCAGGATCACGATGTCGTTCCCGCATTCCAGTTCGGTGCGCACATGATTAACCAGAAAAGATGAAAGCGCTATGTGAGAAGCTGCTCCCATATCCAAGGAACTGAAAAAAACCGGTGCTTTGGTATTTTGTTGAAAAGAAGTCACTTCTTCCGGACGTTCGTCGATGAGCAGAATAATCACATGCAATTTGGGATCGATGCGGTAAATATCGTTGGCAATCGCTTCCAAAAGCATGGTTTTACCGGCACGAGGTGGCGAAACGATCAGTCCACGCGTACCTTTGCCAATCGGAGCAATCAAGTCGATCGTACGCACTGCCAGGGAATCAGACGTTCCGAAATCGAATTTGTCCGACGGCATGACAGGTACCAATTTATTGAAATCACTTCGTTCCAAATACTCTTCCGGCGTTTTACCGCAAATACTTATCACATCGACAACTTGATCATTTTTTATCTCACAACAAACTCTCACACCACTCACCAATTGATAACGGGCGAACAGCTCTGTGGGGAAATTATAGGAAATGCGGCTGTTATCAAAGGGAATCGTCCACAGAATGGGCGGTTGGAAACCGGCAGCATTCAAATAACCTTCAAAAATATTTTTCTTTTTCATGAGAGTGAAATTATTAATGAGGAAAATTATGTCAATATTCAAGCTGAATAGAATGCAGAAATCGTCTTTTTTTTCAGATCCATTCCGAGAAAAATTCAGAGCCAGCTCCCTAGCTGGGGACAAAAAGAGAGAAGATGGGAAGATGAGAAGGTGAGAAGTGAGAGGTGAGTGTTGAGCAGGACTTGACTCATAAGCGCAGCGATGAGTTAAGAACTGC
>DAISYT010000454.1:0-1621 GCA_036825175.1 Candidatus Cloacimonadota bacterium | reverse complement strand
AGCCAACCTTGAAAAGGCTACAATAGGAGTTATCTTTCTCATCAGTCTTTTCAAGGATTGAATCGAAGCAACATAAGGAACTAACCTTGAAAAGGCTAAGCAGGAAGAAGAGCCTTATAAGCCTTTTCAAGGTGCAATGAAGTGAGGAAATTATGGAAAATATTATGAAAACAGAAAAAGCAATCCTGATCGGAGTTTGCTTCAAAAGCGAAGAATACGAAGCCAAACGCATTTCTTTGGACGAGTTGGCTCGTTTGGCTGATACTGCCGGTTTACAAGTGGCAGGAAAATTCATTCAAAAAAGACAGAGTCCCGATAACGCTTTTTATGCCGGTAAAGGGTTTTTAGCCAATACTTTGGCGGAAGTCGAAGACGAGAATGTCGATCTGATCATTTTTGATAATGAGCTTTCACCCAGCCAGGCGCGTAATATCGATCTGGAATTCGAGTTGGAAGCCATCGATCGCACGGAAGTGATATTGAAAATCTTCCACGATCACGCTCATACCAGAGAAGCAAAATTGCAGGTGAAACTGGCAGAACTGCAATATCAATTACCCAGGTTAAAAAAACTCTGGGGACATCTGGATCAGCAAAAAGGGCAAGCTGCCGGAAGCGGTGGAACTGCGCGTGGAATGGGTGAGAAGCAGATCGAAGTGGATAAACGAATTATTCGGTTGGAAATAAATAAAGTGAAAGAAGAACTACAAAAGGTAGATAAACAAAAAGACACTCAGCGCAAACAGCGGGAAAACATCAGAAAAGTCTGTTTGGTCGGTTATACAAATGCCGGTAAATCCACACTGTTTAATCGATTGACCGACGCCGGAGTACTGGTGGAAGATAAACTATTTGCCACACTGGAAACCACTACCCGCAAGCTTTCGCTTGCCAAAGGTCGCGATCTGATCCTTTCCGATACGGTCGGTTTTATTTCCGATCTGCCGCATCATCTGGTGGCATCTTTTAAAGCCACTTTAAAAGATGTGGAAGATGCCGATCTGCTGCTGCATGTCGTCGATGCAGCCGATCCGAATCTTTCCAAATATATGGATGAAGTTCACAAGGTCTTGCAGCAAATCGGAGCGAATGACATTCCCCAGATTCTGGTAATGAACAAGATCGATAAAGTTGCTGGGGACAACCTGAAATTCTTTTTACAAACTCATCAGAATGCCATCGCCATTTCTGCCGGCAAGGGTGAAAACATCGAAGCTTTGCTGCAAATGGTGGATGAGCAATTACATCAGGCAAAGAAGTATTATCTTTTGATTCCACACAGCGAACAGAAAACGGTGAATCTGTTGCATAAACTGGCGGAAATCGAAAACATCGAATACGCAGAAGAAGGTGTGAAAGCAGTGGCAATCATCAATCGGGAAGATTTGCCCGAGTTTGAAAAGTATATCGTGTAAAAACCTTGAAAAGGCTAATGCTATAAATCCCCTCTTGAGAGGGGTACTCCGGCATTTGTCGGAGGGGGGTGAGTTATTTTAGTTGTTTATTAGTGTTACATCACCTTGAAAAGGCTACCGTCAGAGGAATTCATTCATGTCAGCCTTTTCAATGGTTAGATCGTTGTAAATCAATTACAAGTGACCAATGACAAACCTTGAAAAGG
>DAISYT010000453.1:0-1623 GCA_036825175.1 Candidatus Cloacimonadota bacterium | reverse complement strand
CGAAAACTTCGGGACTCCCCTAAGCCAAAGGTTTACAAGCCATAGGATTGCTTATAAATCTCACAGAGGGGATTATTTTAATAGCATGATCTTTCTGGTGGCTTGTTCTTTCCCATCGATCTTTAATCTGGCAATGTACGTTCCGCTGGAAACACGTTTACCGTTATCGTCACGCCCTTTCCAGATGCAGTTGAAATCACCCGTCGAAACCTGGCATTCCATCAATGTTTTCACTTTTTGTCCTTTGATGTTGAAGATTTCCAGAGTCGCAAAGGCGGAGTTCTGAGTTACATTGAAATGTATTGTGGTTTCAGGATTAAAAGGATTTGGGTAATTTGTGAATCGAATACCGGCTTCCGGCAGCGGATCGTCGGCATTTACACCCGGCACCAATATAAAATTTGCATAAGAAGTTTCACCTAAATTTACCGTTACTTCGATTTCATCGGGAATCGCATAATCTTCCAAATAACAGGAAACAGAATAGTTACCTACAATCACTTCCACCTGGTATGCACCATTTTCATCGGTGGTCGTTGAGTAATTCCCGGCTGCAATCTCCGCATTTCCCAAAACTGCACCGTTTTGATTCGTTACGGTACCGGCGATAAAGCCAGAAGCCAGAGCCGCACCATACTCATAACAACCCATATCGATAACAGCTTCACCGTTGCCATCGCCATCCCAGATTCGCTGATTATCGAGTAAATCCCAAGGCGGCAGATAAAGACCGGTGGTATCTGTTGTACCGGCATCTATACAGGGTGAAAGCTCTGTAAGCTGATACGGATCGTCTCCCGAAAGCAGAAAAAGCGGATCTACATCTATATTGCCTTCCAGCCAGTTGACTATATTGACGTTATTTTGATTGTAGATAGCGCTTTGACCACCATCTATATTATTGTATGCAATATCTATTTCGCTTATAATACCTTGATTTGTCTGATCTAATAAAGCAATTTCATAATTGCTCGTATTCCGAATAATATTATTTGTACAATCAATATCACCGATAAATTCTATACCATAATTAGAATGATTATCGACCACCGTGTTATTGGTGAAGTGTACGGTGCTGTTAGCGAGAGACTTAGCAAAAATCGTGCTTTTACCACCTATGTTATAGTTATCTGTAAAAAGGCAGTTATTGATATAAGTATCGCCAATTACATCGTTATAATCTGTACACAGAAGAGCGCTGGCGTAACCCATAGATTCTGTACTGGTGGCTGTGTTACTGATGAATTTGCAATTATCTACAACAATATCTCCGCTGCTCATAACATATAAACCTGAACATAATGCTGATTCAGTTATACAATAATTGTTTATGATACTACAATTTTCTGAAATAAATGAAGAAGTATCATTAAACCAAACTCCAGCAAGCACATTACTTTGAGTATTCAAGTTTCCGATACTTAAATTCTTAATTTTAATGTTTCCAGCAGATGTGGAACTTTTCAATATTGCTTCATTCTCAGTAATAGTTGCATCCATAATAGATATGTTTTGAAATTCTATAAAATCACTATAATTTACACTAAAAAGAAATTTCCATGAAAGCATATTTTCGAGTGTTATGTTTTTTATTAATGAATGTTGAAAACCAGTTGATGTATA
>DAISYT010000452.1:0-1624 GCA_036825175.1 Candidatus Cloacimonadota bacterium | reverse complement strand
ATGGCACTGGCTAAAAAGGGAAAAGTTCATCTGGTGGAGTACGATAATCCACCGGCGTTTTTTTTTCGTAACGACGAGTTGCTGAACATTCCTTACAGAATCCGCAAAATCGGCAATAAAACGATTCGGGAAGCAGAACTGGAAATTCGGGACGGCGATGTCATCGTTTTTGTGAGTGACGGTGAGATTCATGCCGGTTTGAACGGAACCTGTAATCTGGATTGGGATTGGGATAGTGTGGCAGATTTTATCGATCGAATTTCCGGGAAAGATATGACTTCCGCTGAGATTGCTTTCGAGCTGATCAACGTTGCCAGCAAACTTTACGGATTGGTTCCGGGAGACGACACTTCGGCAGTAGTGGTGCGGGTTCGTTATCGCAGGAAGGCTGCCGTTATTATCGGAGCGCCGCAAGACAAAGCCCAAGACTGCGGAATGGTGAACGATTTCATGCAAACGCCCGGACACAAAATCATTTGTGGCGGTACAACGAGTAATATCGTCAGCCGGGAACTGGGTAAGCCGATGTCCGTAGATATCTCGACAATGGTGAACAATATTCCGCCCATCGGCATCATCGCCGGTATCGATTTGTGTACGGAAGGTATCATTACGCTAAGTAATGCGCTGAAAAATATCATCGAAAAAACTTCTTATAAAAAGCTGGAATTAGAGCATTCCGGTGCCAGTTTGCTTACGAAAGAACTGTTTCAGGCAGACGATATTACTTTTTTTATCGGGCAAGCGGTGAATGAAGCAAACCAGGAGAATAATCTTCCTTTTGAAATGGGACATAAAAACCAGATCATCGGGCACCTGATCGAAGAGCTGAAAAAAGCCGGAAAACAGGTTGCGGTGAAGTTGTATTAAAAATCAAATCCACAGTTTTTTATAATAATTCCTGAAATTCACAATCCCATATCGTAGCTTTTGCAAATCGACATTTATTAATATCGACTTGTTGATCAGAAAAAGAGAATTGAAAAAGCCCTGAAAGGGCGTTATATGATTATCCGCATGTGAAACGTGCGGTTATTCAAATCGAATCACGTCAGGATTCTTTCTGAAATTTCATAATGGAAAAATCATCCCGATAACTTCTTTAATTCCCATCTTTAAATGTTTTTTTTGCATATAAACTAACAGGAGCCTTCCCAAGAAGGCTCCTGTATATAATTAACTTCAGTAAATATAATCGAATCAGCGCAGCAGAAGCATCTTCCTGGTTGCCGCGTAAGAGCCGGTTTTCAGGTTATAGAAATAAATTCCCGAAGCCTGATCTTTGGCTTCCCAGGTCAAGGTCTGGCTGCCTTCAGGATATTCCTGTTCCATAACTTTCTGACCCAGAACATTGTAGATCGTCAGTTTGCCGGTATCACCTTCTTTGATGTCGAAAGTGATGGTCGTGGTCGGATTGAAAGGATTGGGATAATTCTGGTAAAGCGACGAACTAACCGGCACATCGGGAATGTCACCTTCTTCCACCAAAACAGAAACCGGACCGTACATTTCCAGTTCATTGCTGTAACTTACGCTCTGCAGCCAATACCAATATGTTTCACCCGTAGTGATGGCAAAGCCGTCGGTATATTCGTAAGATGAAGGTTGAGTAGTGGTGCCGTTT
>DAISYT010000451.1:0-1630 GCA_036825175.1 Candidatus Cloacimonadota bacterium | reverse complement strand
GGGCGGTTATGGTTACATGAAGGAATATCCGGTGGAAAAAATGATGCGTGACGCCAAAATCACTCAAATTTATGAAGGCACGAATCAAATCCAGCGTTCCGTGATCGCTTCCAATTTGCTGAAGGAATTCTAACTTATTGAAAAATGGTCACACAACAACTGCTTTTGGTAATTCTTTCGGTAATTATCGCAGGAATTGCAGTGGCGGTTATTTTGCCGATCAGGTCTGCTACACGTATAATGCCAGAATTGAAGCGGTATTCGATAAAAATGGCAAAATCGATGCCAACGGTTTTCAAATTTCCGGGAATTGGTAAAAACAGGAAAATATAAAATGAAAAAATTATTGGTTCATATTTGCTGTGCTCCTTGTTTTGTAGCGCCGTATTTTCATCTGAAAGAGGAAGGCATAGAAGTTCACGGTTTCTGGTTCAATCACAATATTCATCCTTATCAGGAATATCGAAAAAGACTGGAAACCCTGCAGAATTTTGCCTCGGAAGAAAACATTCCGCTGATCGTTAAAGATGAATATGAATTGGAAGATTTCCTCAGAAAGGCAGCTTTTCGGGAAAGCGAACGCTGTTACACCTGTTATTACGACCGGTTGAAATATGCGGCAATCGTTGCCAGAAAAGGCAATTTCGATGCTTTTACCACCACTCTGCTCTACAGCAAATTTCAAAAACATGAACTGATCAAAACGATCGGAGAAGCCTTGGGTAAAGAATACGGAATTCCCTTTTTCTATCGTGATTTCAGAGAATATTGGAAGGAAGGCATCGAGCTTTCCAAACAAAAAGGAATGTATCGTCAACAATACTGCGGCTGCATTTACAGCGAACGGGACAGGTATTTGGGAACGAAAAAGTGAAAGAAACATCGAATATTATTATCATCATTGGAATAATCATCATTTTGATCGGAGTGCTGATCAGATTTACTCCGATCCTGAAATATCTGGGAAAATTGCCCGGAGATATTCGCCTCGAAAAAGAAAATTTCCGCTTTTATTTTCCCATCACTTCCCTCATCCTGATCAGTCTCGTGATCAATGTGTTGATCAGGATTTTCCGCAAATAGGAGATTAATCATGAACAATATAAAAACGTTCCGAAAGATGAAGCAGGACGGCGAAAAAATCGTGATGCTGACGGCGTACGATTATTCTTCCGCCAAGTTTGCCCAAGCCGCCGGTGTCGATCTGATTTTGGTGGGCGACAGCCTGGGCATGGTCATTCAGGGATATGAAGATACCCTGCAGGTGACGATGGACGATATGGTCTATCACGCCAAAGCCACCAGACACGGTGCTAACGACACTTTCATCGTTGCCGATATGCCGTTCATGTCGTATCATGTCAGCCTGGAAGAATCCAAAAGAAATGCTGCCAGACTGATCGTGGAAGGCAAAGCGGATGCTGTAAAATTGGAAGGCGGCAAGCCGGTACGACTCGACGTGATCAAAGCCATCACCGATTGTGAAATACCCGTTGTGGCGCATCTGGGGCTGACGCCGCAATCCATCCGTTCCCTGGGAAAATATACCATTCAGGGCAGACACCCAAAAGAGTTCGATCAAATGAAAGAACAGGCTTTGGCGGTTCAGGAAGCAGGCGCTTTTATGCTG
>DAISYT010000450.1:0-1636 GCA_036825175.1 Candidatus Cloacimonadota bacterium | reverse complement strand
ACCCCAAACCTCCTGATCCGTAGTCAGGTGCTCTATCCAATTGAGCCATGGGCGCACAATTAGTGTTAATTCCTTTTTTTGCCGTTTTAGTGTCAAGCATAAATTTACGTTCTGGAAAAACTATTTTTCAGTGGATTACTCCCGCCCTTTCCAAACTGCATTTTCGATACTTTTATCGTCGGAATTCTTGTCTTGACAGCTCATTGTCGGTGAGAATTTTAACCTCAAATTAAATCGATGAGGAGATGATGAAAAAGCGAATTCTTATCATCACAACCGGTGGAACTATCGCGATGAAATACGATGAAAATCGTGGGATTCTACCAAATGATGAATTGATTGAAATGTTGCAATCCTTCCCGCAATTACAGAATGTTGCAACTATTAGCACTTACGAATTTACCAACATTCCCAGCCCATATATGACTCCTGAAAAAATGCTGGAACTGGGTGTATTGGTCAAAGATAAAATCGCCGACTACGATGGCGTGGTAATTACACACGGAACGGACACGCTGGAAGAAACTTCTTACTTTCTCGATCTGATGCTTTCCACTCACAAACCTGTGGTTTTAACCGCAGCCATGCGCAGTGAGTCCGAATTGGGTTTAGACGGTCCCCGTAACATCGTGGGAGCGGTACGCGTAGCCAGTGACGAAAATGCAGCGAATCGTGGTGTGATGGTGGTTATGAACGATGAGATCAATTGCGCCAGAGACGTGGTGAAAATTGATTCCGGACGTGCCGATGCTTTTGCCACCCCGCTTTACGGTTTATTGGGCATTATCGATCCGGATAAGGTGATATTCTATCGGGAACGCATTATCAAGGAAACCATCGAAACAACTGAGATCGAAACCAATATCGATCTGATCAAATGCGTCTCCGGCATGGGAACTCACCACATCGAAGCCTCGATGCAGCAAGGAGTGAAGGCACTCGTTTTGGAAGCCTTCGGCAGAGGTAACGTTCCCAAATCCATCCTGCCCAAAATAGGCGAAGCCATCGCCAAAGATATTCTGTTGGTAGTAGTTTCCCGCACCTACACCGGGCGTGTTCTGCCGGAATACGGTTACGAAGGCGGAGGACTTTCCCTGGCTCGGATGGGAGTAATTTTGGGTGGAGATTTGAAAGGACCCAAAATGAGACTGAAACTCATGTTGCTTTTCGGAAAATTGAAATCTAAAAAACTGGTAGAAGATTATCTTCGCCAACAATAAACAGGATCATAAAATGAATTATAATTTTGATAAAATCATCGATCGCAGAAAGACAAATTGCGTAAAATGGGACGCCACAAAAGTTAAATTCGATCAGGAAAATTTGCTGCCACTCTGGGTAGCAGATATGGACTTTGAAGCTCCCGCTCCCGTCATTAAAACACTTTCGGAACGAGCTTTACATGGCGTTTTTGGTTATTCATTCGAGCCGGATGAATATTACGAAGCTTTCCAAAATTGGTTGAAAAAACGTTTCCATTGGCAGATTGAAAAAGACTGGATCGTCAGTACCACAGGCATCGTACCGGCGATCAATTTTGCTATTCAGTGTTTTACGAGTCCCAACGATAAAATTCTCGTTCAAACTCCGGTTTATTTTCCGTTTTTCGTTTCTATTCAAAACAACGGCAGAGAAC
>DAISYT010000449.1:0-1638 GCA_036825175.1 Candidatus Cloacimonadota bacterium | reverse complement strand
AAAATGCTTTTATTGAAATAATTTCATCTTCTTATGAAGATATGAACGTATTACTGTCGTCCAAAAAACGATATAGATAAGATTCTGAATTAGTTATTATGTGAGGGGAATGATGAAAAAAGCATTTTATCTGCTTCTGTTTTTATCGATTCATTTTTTAGCTGCAACCATTATCCATATTCCGGCGGATTACAGTTCCATTCAGGATGGCATCGATGCTTCGGTGGACGGCGATACGATCTTAGTTAGCACCGGAGTTTATTCGGAAAATCTCGATTTGCACGATCACAACGTTATTTTAGCTTCCTTATATCTGACCACGCAGAATGAATTTTATCTTTCGCAAACCGTTATCGAAGCCGACGATAATGATGAAAAATTGATTCGTATTCACGATGCACCCAACTCTTCCCAGATCATCGGATTCACTCTCATTAATGGGAATATTGCCGTTTCCTGCAATGGAACCAGTCCCACTTTAAAAAATCTCATCATCACAGATAATAATTCCGATAACGATGCCGGAGCTGTTTATGCCATGAATTGCACCCTTACCATGAGTGATTGCCGGATTTGTTATAACTCTGCCGAAGATGAGGGTGGCGGTATTTATTTGGAAAACTCCACTTTGGATATCAGGAACGTGGAATTGACAGATAATACAGCTATTTCCGACGGCGGTGGAATTTATATGGAAACCTGCAGCGGTTACCTGGAAAATATCATAATTATGAATAATTCTTCGGAAGGAGACGGTGGCGGGTTGGTCTTAAAAGGTGTGGATGTAACGATGGTCAATGTTTTGATCCATAACAATATTGCGGGTGATGATGGCGGTGGATTTTACTGTTCATCCGGCTCCACCTGTCTGCTTTCCAATTTCACCATAATGAACAACAGCAGCACCGATAAAGGTGGCGGCATCTATTGCAGCAGTGCCACACCGTCGCTTTTTAATTCCATCGTTGCCGAAAACGAAGGTGACTCCGGTATTTACGTGGCAGCGGGTGATGATCCGTTGGTAACATATTGCAATTTTTATAATAACGAAGAGGATAATTTTCATGGTTTCGATAACGACACCGGTGTGATTTCCACCATAAACCGAAATGGCGAAGAATGCGATGAATTCTATAACCTTCAATATGAACCCGGTTTTGTTTTTGGCAGCAACTCGTTCATTTTGGATGACGATTCCGTACTGATCAATGCCGGTTCGGACGATGTTACTTTTCTACCGGAAACCGATTTGGCAGGAAATCCCCGCGTTTATGGCGAATACGTCGATATCGGTGCTTACGAAAATCAAAATGTGGCAGTCATCGGCACACAACAACACAATATCCCGTTTGCGGAAGTTACTCTCTCCATTTATCCCAATCCGTTCAATCCATCCACGACGATTAGTTTTAGCGTAACGCAAAGCTCTGCCTTTGCGACCATAGAAATTTACAACATCAAAGGACAAAAAATCCGAACTTTTTCCAATCACCAAATTACCAATTCGACCGATCACCAAATCGTTTGGGATGGTACCGATCAAACCGGAAAATCCGTTTCCAGCGGAATATATTTTGCCAGATTGAAAACCGACAAAATCGAAGCCAGCTGCAAGATGCTGCTTTTGAAATAATCCCC
>DAISYT010000448.1:0-1642 GCA_036825175.1 Candidatus Cloacimonadota bacterium | reverse complement strand
TCCATGAATGTGAAAGCTGTAACTCTCAGCATTAAACATATTTATGAAAATAATCTTAATTATTTCCTGCAGGATTATGATCTGCGCAGTTCCATTTCCGAATCCGGAAGATACTATTATAATTTTCAGCGGGTCGGAGACGAGGTGATCAATACGAAATTGCAGTTGGGTGAAGTTCGTAACCAATGGCTGTTGCAGGAACTCGATCTGAGCAAGCTGATTCCGGAAGGAGAAAAAGGGCTGTATTTGATCGAATTAAGCTTTGAAAGAAAAGATATTGTATATCGCGGAGCTCCTGCCGGCAGGAACGATTATTACACGAATCCTCTCAGCCAGGGTTATTATTATAGCAACGCTCGTATCGCCAAACCGGTGATTCTGACCGATATTGGACTCACGCTGAAAAAAGCCGCCGACCGCTACACCGTTTATACCACGGATGTGATGAAAGCCAAGCCGCTTTCCGGCTGCCGGGTTGAACTGAAAACGTACCAAAATCAATTATTGGGAACGCAGACTACAGATGGCGACGGCAAAGCCGAATTTCTTGTACCGGATGCAGAAGCCTATTTTGTGGAAGCAAGTTATAACGGACAACGGGCAATTTTGAAAACGAACGAGATGGCTTGGAATACTTCCACGTTCGATGTGGAAGGAAGACAATATTCTGCTCGCGGTATTCAGTCATATTTTTATACGGAACGCGGCGTTTACCGCCCGGGTGATCCGATCAACCTTTCCATGATTTTTCGCAATCAAAACGGAACTCTGGAAAACGGTCATCCGGTTAAAGTAGAGATCAGGAATCCGTTGTATCAATTGATCGAAGCCAAAACACTCACCGATGGTAAAGACGGATTTTACAATTATCATTTTACCACTGCTTCCTCCGATCCGACCGGAAATTGGCAGGTTAATATCAGAGTGGGTGGCAGCACTTTTTATTACACGCTTCGCATCGAAACCGTGGTAGCGGAACGACTGAAAATAGAAGTGCAACCGCAGCAAGAAAAGGTTTCTGCCGAGATGAAAAACATTGTATTGGATGTGCAGTCGAATTATTTATTCGGTGCTCCGGCTGCCGGTCTGCTTTGCCGGATGAATGCCGAAATTTATAAAAATCTCACCCTTTTTAATCTCCCCCGTTTCCGCACTTTTAGTTTCGATAATGAGTCTATCGATTATAAAATGATCGAATGCGATCTTGCTAAAAGCAATCTGGATCAATACGGACATATTCCGGTAAGCTGGGATTTGCCGGAATTCAATAACGCACCCACCGGGCTGGTGGCAAAAATCAAAACGACGGTAGAGGAAAGCGGCGGTCGCAGCAGCCAGCAGGATATTTTGTTGCCGATCGATCCATATGATGCTTATGTCGGTTTGAAATCAGATCAAAATGAATGGAAAAAACTGGGAAAACCTGACCAATTTCAATTTATTTTGCTCGATACGGCAGGAAAACCTCTGGTCGGCGAAACCGTGCAAGTGAGAATTTTTAATAATCAACAGCGCTGGTGGTGGGATTTTGATAACCAAAACAGACATTTCAAAAATGATACGGAGACCGAATTACTCAAGGAATTGAATCTGACCAGTCAGGCAGAGCCAGAGTAATTCGGTCTCCGTATCATTTTTGAAA
>DAISYT010000447.1:0-1669 GCA_036825175.1 Candidatus Cloacimonadota bacterium | reverse complement strand
TAATGCCGAATATCTGCCGGAAAGTTTTTTCAGCGTAAGTCCGTAAACGATACCGGAAAAAACCGCCCCGAACATCAGAATAATACCAAGCAGCGAATTCGTGCCTTTGCCGTCACTTTCCACTACCAGAAAAACACCGAGAAAAGATAAAACCAATCCGAGCCCGACCCAATAACCGATATATTCCCGCGAAATAAAATGAGTGAAAATGGGCGTAAAAACCGGAATCGTGGCGATGATAATAGCTGCCGTCGTGGCTGTGACCATGGTAAGTCCAATGCTTTCAAAAAAGAAATAAAGAAACGGTTCGAGTAAGGATAGAAGCATAAAAAGTTTCCAATCCGCACGCTCGATCTTCTGATTTCTGCGTGCTAAAAACATGTACAAAGAAAGAAAAACCGAAGCGACAATCAATCGCAGAGTGATAATAGTAAGTGGTCCGTAAGTTTCATTTACCTGTTTAAACCACACATAACTGTAACCCCAGAAAAGGGCAGCCAGTACTGCTGCTACATAAACGATCATATTTTCATGTTTCATTTTTTTACTCCGCATCGGTGAAAAAATTTTCTGCTCTTTTTTTGTCAATCCGATCATTTTTTTACATTTTCGGAAGAGCATTTGGCATTATTTTTTGGCATAAGTTTCATAAAAAATCTTGCCAGCCAGCAATGCAATTCAGAATCTCGTTTTTGAATGAAGAAGGAGTAAAAAATGAAAGAGAAAAAAGATATATACCAGTTAGTGATTCAGGAAGAAATCAAAGCCCAGAATCTGTATTCTGCCTTAGCCAAAGCTTCTCCAAATGAAGAAATAAAAGGTATTTTTATCAATTTGATCAGGATGGAAAAAAATCATGAAGAAATGATTTGTGAGTTATTCTACTCAGAATTTCCCCGGATCGAATTGAAAATCGACCGCCAGCTCACTCCGGATTTTTCCGGTGACAAGAATTTGCGAAATCCCGATAAAATTCTAAAGTATGCCATTTCCAAAGAAGAATCTGCCGCACAAACCTATCTGGAATTGGCTGCACAGGCGGAAACAAACGAGCATAAAAAAATTTTCGAGCAATTTGCCTTAGAAGAAAAAGGACATAAAAATATCCTGGAAAATGAAATCTTACGATTGGGTGGATTGCTTATCTGGTTCGATGAATCAGAACTGAATGGGTTGATGGAAGATTAAAAAAAAAAGAGGAAATGTTATGAGGAAAATCTGTTTAATCGTTGTCGTGCTTTTGTGTTTACTGAGTATTCTGGAGGCATTGGAAATCGGTGGGAAAAACCTTCCCGACAAGATTTTAGCCGGAGATACGGAACTGCAATTGAACGGAGCCGGTTTGCGTAAAAAACTTATCATCAAAGTTTACGCCGGAGCGTTATACCTTACACAAAAATCTCATGATGCTGCACAAATTGCCGCTGCCGACGAACCGATGGCGATAAGAATGCACTTTATCTACAAAAAAGTGGAACCGGAAAAACTGATCGAAGCCTGGAATACCGGATTTGCCAAAAGTGATGTTTCCAACCTGCAAAACGAAATCGCTGCTTTTAATGCCTGGTTCCGTCAGGATGCACTCAAAGACGATGTGTATGAAATGATCTACATACCCGGTAACGGAACTTCACTATACATCAACGATATTTTGCAGGGAACCCTTCCC
>DAISYT010000446.1:0-1671 GCA_036825175.1 Candidatus Cloacimonadota bacterium | reverse complement strand
GAGTGAAGCATCTTTCTGCCACCAGCCGCGGTTATCTGGCAAAACTTTCTTCGCTTTTTGTGCCGGGCGATAATGAAATTATCAAGTTTCTGCTGAATATTAACGATAAAGAATTGTTCTTCTTCCTGAAGGAAGCGATCAACAACGAACTGCTCTACAAAAAAAACGATTCTTATTATATTTCTTTCCGGGAAGTCATTCAGATTTTGAAAACGGAATGCACGATTCGTCAGAGAAATCTGCTTTCCCGCCAGGTTTTGGATTTTTATGAAAATAAAACCGTTTCACTCACACCCGTAGTCGAAGGAATCATCAAACATGCGGAACGGATCAAGGATTATATCGCAGTGCGCAAATATAATCTGCGCTTAGTACAATTGTATTCGGAGCAGGGAAATCAGGAAGAAGCATTCGATATTATGTGCCGGGTTTTAGACCTCGATTTCTCCGAAAAGTTGGTTATCTCGGAAAAAGATTTGAAACTCGATTTACGCCTGATGCTCGATAAATCGGAATGGACCAGTATAAATCATATCCCGGAATCGATGAAAAAACTCATAGTAAAGATGCCGGAAATTGCCGAGAAGCATCTGATCATCGGGATATTTTTCCAGGTGGCAGAAAAATACCAAAGCGCTCAACATCGCCTGGAACGTGCTCTCAAATTATCCCTGACCGGTTATTATCACATTTTTGTCACTCTCAACCTGGCTTATCTTCATTTTCTGCAAAACGATCTGGAAGGAATGGGATATTTGCTGGCAGGAGTAGATGAACAGGCTCTTTCCGACGATTTGAAACTGGAATTCATTACCTATAAAAGTCTTTTCCTGGGTTATAGCGGAGCGTTGGACGAAGGTATTCAACTGGCAGAAGATTTCCTGCCGCAGATCAAAACCGAGAACGATGCCAATTATTTCGTCAGATTGGGTAATCTGCATAATGTTCTGGGACTGCTTTATCACATCAAAAAAATGCTGGATGAAGCAGAACGTAATTTCGAGTCGGCTCGCAAAATCTGGGAAAAAGTGAATTACAACCGCAAACTGGGGATCAGTTACAACAACATCGGCGATATTGCTTTGATCAAAG
Source organism: Candidatus Cloacimonadota bacterium (assembly GCA_036825175.1). GTDB lineage: Bacteria > Cloacimonadota > Cloacimonadia > Cloacimonadales > TCS61 > B137-G9. Next base: position 579 of record DAISYT010000446.1, on the reverse strand, counting down.
GCGATACAACCAAAGCTTTTGAATATTTTCGTAAAGCATTGAATGTGTGCAATATGGTGGGATGCAAACGTGTAAAAGTGCAGGGGCTGCTAAATCATGGAGAAGCATACAATAAACTCGGTGTGTTCAATGTAGCCGAAAAATACCTGTACGATGCCATGAAGTTGTCTTCCTCGCTGGAAACCAGACCGTTCCAGGAATCGATCGTAAATAACCTGGCGCTGGCAAAGAGCAAGATCAGAAATTTCGCTTCTTATCATGATTTTATCGATGAATATGCTCCCGATCTGCTCAAAGGTAACATCGAACGGGTAACTCCGCTCACCAAAACGTATTTTTATTATCTCTATGAAATCGGCGATTATGACAAAATGGAAGACTTGCTGACCAAATACGAATCTCTGATCCTGGCGGCTAAAGAGCATGAATTTTATTACCAGATGCTGGGATTTCTACATCTGAAAATCGGCAATCATAAACAGGCTTTAGAAAATATCGAGCTGGCGTATAACTATTCCAAACAGAATCGCAGCGACTATGCCCTGACGATCAATTATCTGCGAATGGTGCAGTGTTACG
>DAISYT010000445.1:0-1674 GCA_036825175.1 Candidatus Cloacimonadota bacterium | reverse complement strand
CGCACCTGGCTACATTATTTCGCCTCGCTGAGGCTTTCCGATTTTATCCATTGACAGCAAACTGCTCATTCTAATTTCTTTAAATCAATCAAAAAAAGAAGATAGTGAAGGAGGAAAAATGAAGAAAATTTTAACCTTTTTATTTCTGTTAGCTTCCTTTGGTTTGTTTGCCAATCAATTCAAATTATTGGAGTTTCGTTCCCTTCCCGCCGATTTTCATGCCGAAAGAAATTCTGTGGAAGATATGGATATGGAATACTGTGCTGCCCTGAAAGTGGAATGCGATAAACCGGTCGATCTGAATCTGAAACAGAAAGTTTATAAGAAAGAAAGTATCGGCAATGGTGCCTATTATTTCTTCGTTACACACAAGGAAAAGCAGATCACTTTTACCGCTCCCAATTTCGATCCGCTCACAGTGGACGTTCCCCAAAAAGGCTTGGAAAGAGGCGTTACTTATTATGTGGGATTGGAAATCATTCCCGATGTTGTCGTTACATTCAATATCACGCCGCCACCGGACAGAGTTATCATCAACGACAAGATCATCAACAAAAGCAAATTGCAGATCGCTACGGGAAATTATCGTATTCGCATCGAGAAAGCCGGGTTTATCCCCGTGGATGAGCAGATCACGATCAGCATGAATAATGCCTATTTCAATTACACTCTGGCAAAAGAAGGACAAGACAGAATCGTGGAAAAAATCGTGAAAGAACCGGCTCCTCAGCCTGTTGCCACGATCAATGTTCAACCGAACGATTTTAGTTTGGAACGTTTTCACATTCGTTACGAAGTCACTTCCTGCGAAATGTATGAAGATCAGTTCGTGATCGAAATGAAAATCACGAATCTGGCAGATGACCGGGATGTCACGATTTTGGATTGGGGTAACAATCGTACCCGCGTTTTCGACGATGAAGGGAACGAATATTATCCTGGTAAAATCAATTTTGCCAATAAATCCGGGTCTGGCGACGTCAAATCCATGCTGGTGAACGGTATCGTTACGGATGCCAGCTTCGTTTTCAAAAAGATCAATAAACAAGCTAATTCGAGCTCGAAATTCGATCTGGGTAATTGGATGGAAGAATCGGATGACTTCCGCATGACTTTTAAAAACATTCCGATCGAAAAGAAATAAGATTTTAGCAATTACCTAAAACGAACAAATGAGAACAGTTGAATGTTTGTGTTTGTTCGTTTTTTATTATAAATCCTGAATTAGCGTAGGCTTGAGGTAAAAACAGATCAGATAATTGGTTTTATTATAGCAATTTCAGAAATTCCCCGAATTTTACTTCTTCCTCTTCCTTAATTGACCAGCGTTTAACTTCTTCCAAATCGATTTTATTGTTCTTTGCCACCAACACTGCTTGTTCCAAACATTGCCGGTCGCTCCAAAAATAAAAAGAAGCCAACCGGTCTTTTACACATTCCGTCGGAGAAATTATGCGTAAATCACCCACAGAGGTATGAAGAGTTTGAATTTCCTTGATCGGTTCAGCACCGACAGCTAATGGTCCCGGCGAAAACTCGATAAAAAGTTCTGTTTCAGGATGTTTGAAATATCGATTTTTTTCTATAAAACCAATTTCAGAAAGGTGATTTCTCAGGTCTTTTCTTTTCGTGTAATAAGCTTCTACAAAATCCAGATCACCCGATACATACCGG
>DAISYT010000444.1:0-1676 GCA_036825175.1 Candidatus Cloacimonadota bacterium | reverse complement strand
ATGATAATTACCATGGTTATATTTAACTTGTTTACAGTAACTTATGAATTATGAATAATGCTTTAGAAAATTGATAAAATAGGAGGCAAAATGAAAAGAATTTTATTTGTATTTGTTGTATTGTTGGGCTTTTCTGTGATTCTTTCGGCATCGGTAGTAAGTTTCTCCCGTTTGAGCGAAGATATGCAGAAAAGAGTCGTTCCCGATCTGGCAGGAAGAGTCTTGGTAAATGATTTCGAGGCGCAGACGCTACCCGTCATGCCGGAATCGAGAGAATTGCCGTCCGTGGCAGCCGGCTGGCCCCTGAGCTATACTGCTGCCAATTGTCATAATGGAGCCATCTATGTAAACATGGATAACGATCCTGAGATGGAAATTCTGTTTGGCGTGGGAACCAAAATCACAGCATTGAATGTCGATGGAAGCTCCGTTCCCGGCTGGCCTGTGCAGCTTACTTATTACATCTGGAGCAGTCCCGCTTGTGGCGATATCGATGGCGATGGCGTCAATGAAATCGTTTGTACCAGCCGCAATAATACTACCGGTAATCTCGGTGAACTTTATGCCTTTGAACTGAACGGCACACCCTGTTCCGGTTTCCCCGTGGTACAAGCCGGCGGTGGAACAGTGAACGCTTGTCTGTATGATCTTGATGCGGACGATGACATGGAAATTTTGGTTAATGTAAGGAACAGTCCGCAAGGCTGGGTTTATGTTTTCAATGGTGATGGTACCGTATTTCCCGGTTTCCCGCAGGAATTGGATTATATTCCCGGCGCCGGAATTTCTGCCGGCGATATCACCGGTGACGGCATTCCCGAAATAGTGGCTCTTAGCTACAATAAGCTTCATGTTTTTGATATCGATGGTAACCTGCTTACCGGATTTCCTCTGGAAAATACCGGATATAATTATTCTTATTCCCAACCCATTCTTTTTGATTTGGACGACGATGGTCTGAATGAAATCATTTGGGGAGGATGCTCTAGTAACGGCGGTGCGGTTTTTGCCGTGAATTCCGATGCCAGTTCGGTTCCCGGTTGGCCTCAAACCACTTCTTCCTGGGTTTTCGGTACGGTTGCTATCGCCGATGTGGATCAGGATGGAAACAAAGATGTCATCGTGGGCGACGAAACTTCTTCCAGTACGGAAGCAGATTACATTTATGCCTGGGATGCTTCCGGTAATGCTTTGAACGGTTTTCCTGCCGGTCCCACCTTTGCTATTTATGCTCAAATCGGCATTGCCGATCTGGATGGCGATGATCAGGTGGAATTGATGATAGATGATAACCTGTATGGAGAAGGCTATCAGTGTTATAATCACGACGGAACTCATTGTACGGAATGGCCCCTGCCCTGCGGAACAGCCTGGAGCTCTACCACGATGCAGATCACACCGGCAATGGGTGACGTGGATAATGACGGACAAATTGAAATTCTTGGCGCAGCCACAGATGTTGTAAGTTGGGTGGTAGAAGCTTACATGTGGGAAACGGGAGTTGCCTGGAATGAAGATTTGGCTTACATGATAATCGATGGATGCAATATTCAACATAATGGTTTATATAACTCGGATACTACCATTCCTACATTCGCTCCTCCTGCCAACGTAGCTGTAAATGAAGAAACTGCTCTGGTTACCTGGACGCCTCCGGCTGCCGTGATCAGTTCGGA
>DAISYT010000443.1:0-1693 GCA_036825175.1 Candidatus Cloacimonadota bacterium | reverse complement strand
TGTTGGGTGTTGGGTGTTGGGTCTTGGATGTTGGATATTGGATATTGAGTCCGTTCTTAACTCATCGCTGCACTTATGAGTCAAGTCCTGCTCGCAGATCATCTTTAATATCCCATCTTCTCATCTTCTCACTTCTCATCTCTCACCTTCCGAACTTCCTCATCTTTTTGGTTGCCTCAAAATACTTTCCAAATAGTTTTTGTTTCAAATGAACATAAGAGGTTTATATGAATAAAGCATTACTCTTGATCTTAGACGGATTCGGGATCAGCGCTTCTGCCTACGGCAACGCCGTGAAAGCTGCCCAAATGCCGAATTACGATAAATTTTATGCCGAAAATCCACACAGCCAACTTAGCGCTTCCGGCTTGGATGTAGGCTTACTGAAAGGTGATATGGGAAACTCCGAAGTCGGACATCTGAATATCGGTGCCGGACGCATTGTATACCAATTAAACACCCTGATCATGAAAACCATCGAAGACGGAAGTTTCTTCCAGAATCCGGCGTTGCTATCCGCCATCGAGCATGCTAAAAGAAATAACAGTAAGCTGCATCTTTTCGGACTGCTTTCCAACGGCAATGTGCACACGAATATCAATCATCTTTGGGCGCTTTTAAAACTCTGCCAAGATTCCGGACTCGACCAGGTTTATTATCATGCTTTTATGGATGGTAGGGATACTCTGCCCCATTCCGGTATAGATTTTATGAAAGAATTCTTACAAAAATCTGAAGAAATCGGGATCGGAAAGATTGCCACTATTTCCGGACGTTATTACGCCATGGATCGCGATAACCGCTGGGAAAGAATTGAGAAAGCTTACAAAGCCATGGCTTCCGGAAGAGGTGAAGAATACTCTGATCCGATTCAAGCTATCCAGACAAGTTATGATGCCGGTATCACCGATGAATTCATTTTGCCGAAAGTGATGCTGGAAAACAGTAAACCGGTAGCTACTATCGAAGATAACGATGCTGTGATCGCCTTCAATTTCCGTGCCGACCGGATGCGTCAAATCACCAGAGCATTCAAGATGCCGGATTTCGCTCAGTTCGGGACTAAAAAATATAATAATCTGAAATATGTGAGCATCAGCGAATATGAAAAGGATTTCAATCAATATATCGAGGTTGCTTTCCGCCTGCCCAAACTGAAAAATATTCTGGGAAAAGTCGTTGCCGATCAGGGATTACATCAGTTGCGTTTGGCTGAAACAGAGAAATATGCTCACGTCACCTTTTTCTTCAATGGCGGAGTGGAAGAGCCTTTCCCCAATGAAGACAGAATGTTGGTGCATTCACCCAAAGTTGCCACTTACGATTTACAGCCGGAAATGAGCGCTTACGAAGTTTGCGATAATTTAGTAACTGCTTTGAACAGTGGCAAATACGATCTGATCATCACCAATTTTGCCAACTGCGATATGGTGGGACATACGGGCGTATTCGATGCAGCAGTGAAGGCGGTGGAAACGGTGGATAAATGTTTGGGAAAAGTGCTTCCTGCTGCCCTGAAAAACGGCTTTAATATCTTGCTGACCGCCGATCATGGCAATGCGGAAAAAATGCTGGATGAAGAAGGCAGAATATTTACGGCTCACAGCACGAATCCGGTACCGGTGGTCGTACATTCTCCTCAAAAGAAAATTGAAAATCTGCGGGAAGGCATTCTGGCAGATATTTCTCCCAC
>DAISYT010000442.1:0-1557 GCA_036825175.1 Candidatus Cloacimonadota bacterium | reverse complement strand
TGCTTAGACGCTGACATGCTGAGACGCTGACATGCTGAGACGCTGACATGCTGAGACGCTGACATGCTTAGACGCTGACATGCTGAGACGCTGACATGCTGAGACGCTGACATGCTGAGTCGCTAAAAAAGTGAGGAATTTATGATAAAAATTAAAGTTTTGTTTTTTTGTTTGTTGTTGTTAGCTGCTAACTTTTTATTACAGGCGGAAATATTGGATTCACTCAGCGTGGTAGCGCTGGATAGCTGCTTAACTTACTTGCATTTAACTCCTGCCGAACTGGGCTTTGAGAAAACCTGGGTGAAAGATGATACCTTCAAATTACAGATAGTCGATCACCTTCTTAATAATCCACTGGATTTGCCGGAATATATGGAAAAAACAGCTGATAATGCCGATTCCACTTTGGAAGAACCGACCGATTTTCTGCGATTCGCCTCCACTCAGTTGGACTGCTCTGCCCTCGACTGTGAAATCGAGTATAACGGCGATGTGTTGACGGCTTTACAGGAAGGCATGAAAGAAGCGGAAAAGTCACGGAAAGCAGCTTTGCAGGATTTGGCTGAATACGATTTGCATGATCTGATCATGATCGCTCCCGGTTTATGGGCAGATGAAGAAGACCCCGATCTGGGCAGTTTGATGGGTGCCTGGCAGCGGGAATTCGGTGTGGAAGCGGATACTTCCCGCGTGGTGGATAAAAACAAACTTTTAGATATTATTAAAAAAATCGATCGATCCAAACTGAATGAAGCCGGACTGATCTTTTCGCAAACTATTTGGCAGATTTATCAAAATACAAATTGGGAAAATGTGCCATTTACCGCTCCCGATCAGGATATTGCGGGAGTGCAGGGTGAAGTGCTGGCATATCTGACCACCGATCTCGGCGATATTGTTATCGGCGGAAAAGGTGATAATATTTATTCTCGTGATTTTGCCGTGATCATCGACCTGGGTGGTGATGATACCTATCGTTGCCGTGCCGGCGGAGCAATGGGAGAGTTGGAAAATCCTTTCTCCGCAGTGATCGATTATGCCGGAAATGATTATTATTTTGAAAACGATAAAGCTGTGAATCAAGGTTCTGGATTTTTGGGATGTGGCATTCTGATCGACGCAGCCGGAGACGACATTTATCAAGGAGCGGATTACTCACAGGGTGTGGGACTTTTCGGCACCGGTATTCTGTATGATGCGGATGGAAAAGACGATTATCGCTGCGGAGTTTTCGGAGAAGCTGCCGCTAATGTCGGTATTGGACTTCTCATCGATAAAGGCGAAGGAGACGACCGTTATTTTGCCAAAATCTGGGCACAGGGTTTGGGCTCTGTGTTTGGTTATGCCATGTTGTGCGACGGCGGGGGAGACGATACTTACCGCAGCGGCGGCGCTTATTATCATGCTCCGCTTCTGCCCAATGATTTTCAGTCTTTCAGTCACGGTTTCGGCATGGGATGGCGTCCGCGAGCCGGCGGCGGTATCGGTGTGCTGTGTGATAAAAACGGCAATGATTTCTACGATGGCGAAGTTTACTGTCAGGGTTCAGCGTATTGG
>DAISYT010000441.1:0-1726 GCA_036825175.1 Candidatus Cloacimonadota bacterium | reverse complement strand
GTTTATGAGCAGAAAAGAATTGAGACAAAAGAAAAGGAATGCGAAGAATTATTACAAGATGAATTATCCGGTTGCGCTCTCGATAATTACTGGAAAAGCCAAATCCATTTACCCGATAATTACAGAAATTCCAGTGTTTCCATGAAAGCGATCAGGGATTCCGTAAAAACGCAAATTATAAATACAACTGCCGCTTATAATACATTTATCTCCCAATGCAACGCCGCAGAAAAACATATCAGCACAATGAACAAAATTCTGCAACTCAAAGTCCCGCTTGGGAAAGATAATTTTTTGACCGGATTCCAGCCGGAGTTTTTCAATTTAGAAAAATTAATGGCTAAAATCACAGAAGATGCAAACAGACAAGCAGAAGTGGAGCGTGAATTAATTAAGACTCCTGATCTGAAAACTAAAAACGTCGATGAAGCTAAATATACATTCAGCGTTGAAATTACTTGCACAGAGTCTGTTTTCGATAAGATTAAAACATACGCCGAGTCGCTTGGCGCAGAATTCAGAGACAATGAATTTTAGGAGGGATGATGGGAAATATGGACGTATGGAGTAAAGTAAATCGCCCACCGGCAGATGCCTTAAAGAAAATAGAAGCCGGTAGATTGAAAGGGAAAAGTGATATAAATCCACAATGGCGTCTGCAAATAATGACAGAGACTTTCGGGACAATTGGTATTGGATGGAAATACGTTATAATTGATAAATGGATCACTGATGCTAATTTGCCAGAAAAAATCGCACACGTACAGATAGACTTATACATAAAAGATGGCGATAAATGGTCTGAACCAATCCCTGGAATCGGTGGTAGTATGTATATTGCCGCAGAGAGAGGTGGATACCACGCAAACGATGAAGCATATAAAATGGCACTTACTGATGCTTTGTCTGTAGCGATGAAGCAGCTTGGCGTTGCTGCTGACATTTATCGTGGATTATGGGATGGGTCAAAGTATCGTAATATTGATGACCAGACCGTTACGACACAAACTAAATCTCAAGAAATACCTATCGAAAATTTGCAAGAAAACATTCGCCAGATGCTAATATTGATGAGAAACAATAGTGTTGCCGGCTATGAATCTAACGAGACAATCCAGAGAACACTTCTAAAGGAAATAAAAGTCAATAATGTAAGTTTATGCAAAGACCGCCGTAAACTGGAGGAATTTGAAAAGAAAATGAGCCACCAGAAAACACAACAGGAATTGGTGCTAATGCTGGCTAAAAAGGGATATAATGACGACGAACTGGAGCAACTGGCTCAAAACGTTATTGGCTGCCCGCTATCGGCTTGTTTTGATGACGAACGGTTAATAGCAATGAGAAAAGAAATAATGAAGCTAAGGAGCAAAAATGAGTGAACTAAGATTCCCGAAAATTAATTCAATTATGTTGTCCGGCAGGGCAACGAGAGACGCCGAGATTAAAACCTTGGCTAATGGTACGCTAAATGCTAAAATCTCGATGGCTTTTGACCGGAGCTATAAGAAAGGCAATGAATGGGTAAACGAAACGAGCTATATTGATGTGATTGCCTGGTCAAAACTTGCCGAAAATTCTGGTGTTATCAGAAAGGGCGATCCGCTTATTATCGAAGGTTATTTGCAAGTTCGTGACTGGAAAGATAACCAAAACATTTCCCATAAACAGCCAGAAATCATCGCTTCACGCATTCACCAACTATTAAAATCAGAAACAACACCAG
>DAISYT010000440.1:0-1733 GCA_036825175.1 Candidatus Cloacimonadota bacterium | reverse complement strand
CCGGTTTATAAAGAAAATAAAATGCCGGTTCGAACTCCGGGGGAAGCTGAACCGAAATTTAAAGAACACGCTCCCAAAGAAGAACTGGCGAAGGAAAAAAGGTTCGACGAAAAGAACAAACACATTAAAGCCAAATTAAAAAGCATGAAAAAGACTAATCGAAAAAAGAAATTTATTCCTACCGAAATCGAAGAGGCAGAAATCACCAGAAATATCAAAAAAACTTTAAATGTTACTCCTCGCAAAAGAAAATATAAAAAAGAAGACAGAGATCAGCATGAAATTACTCCTAAATTAGCTATCAGTGAATTTACCTCTGTCAGTGAGTTAGCCAAGCTGATGGATATTCAGCCTACGGAAATTATTACTAAATTTTTTATGATGGGTCAGATGGTGACGATTAATCAGCGTCTGGATAAAGAATCATTGGAAATGATCTGCGACGAATTTGATTTCGATGTGGAATTTCGCGATGAATTCGGCAAGGATATTCTGGAAGAACAAAGCAAAGAGGAACCAGGCACCGAGCTGGAATCTCGTCCTCCCATCGTAACGGTAATGGGGCACGTGGATCATGGTAAAACTGCTATTTTGGACAGAATTCGTTCCTCGAATGTCGTGGCGGGTGAAGCCGGTGGTATCACTCAGCATATCGGCGCTTACCAGGTGGAATATGAAGGCAAGAAGATTACTTTCCTGGATACGCCGGGTCATGAAGCTTTCGCCGCAATGCGTGCTCGCGGAGCTAATGTAACCGATATCGTGATCATTGTGGTGGCAGCCAATGAAAGCGTAAAACTACAGACCATCGAAGCTATCGATCATGCCAAAGCAGCCGGTGTGACCATAATCCTGGCGATCAATAAAATCGATTTAAAGGATGCCAATATCGACCGGGTTATCTCCGATCTGATGAACCAAAATCTGATGCTGGAAGGTTACGGCGGTCAGATTTTATGGATTCCCTGTTCTGCCAAAACCGGTGAAGGGATCAGCGAATTGCTCGATACGATCCTGCTTTCTGCCGAAATGCTGGAATTAAAAGCTCCGACTAACATCCCCGGAAAAGGTGTGGTGCTGGAATCGATGAAAGATCAGCGCATGGGAACCATCGCAACGGTTTTACTGCAGGAAGGAACTCTGGAAAAAGGGAACAGTGTGGTTTGTGGCGCTACTTTCGGTCGTATTCGCAAAATGGAAGATGAACGCGGCAATGAACTTTCTTCGTTGCATCCTTCCGATGTGGCTGTGCTTTACGGGCTGGATGACGTTCCCAAAGCCGGCGATATTATTAATAAAGTAGAAAACGAAAAAACTGCCCGACTGATCAGTACGGAACGCCGAACCATTCGTCGGGAAAGAGAAAAATATCAGCAAAAAACGAATCTGGACAACCTCTTCCAAAAAATCAAAGAAGATTCCATGACCGAGATCAAGCTTATTGTGAAAGCCGATACCGACGGTTCGGTGGAAGCATTATGCGATTCCTTCCAAAAATTGGCTACCAGCGAAGTGGCAGTTCATATCATCCGTAAAGGTGTGGGCGGGATCAACGAAGCCGACGTGAACCTTGCTTCTGCTTCCGACGCCATCATCATCGGATTCCATGTGCGTGCTAACAGCACCGCCAAAAAAATGGCGGAAGATGAAAATATCGAAATCAAAATTTATCATATTATTTATGAAGCAATCGAAGACATTCTGAGTGCTATGCAGGGTATGCTGGCTCCGGA
>DAISYT010000439.1:0-1739 GCA_036825175.1 Candidatus Cloacimonadota bacterium | reverse complement strand
TGACCGGTCTACCAAATGTATCGTGAGTTATCTGCACCCATTGTTTTATACCCGGATCACCCGCAGAAAAGGAGCAGACGAAAGCGATATTATTGAAATTCTTAATACCGTCCAAAATGGGCAATTCGGAGATGGGAGTACCATTCATATCGGTGGGAAACACTGTTTGGAAATTTTTGCCCATCGCCTGGATGGTAACCATTCCGCCGGCTTTAAATCCCAGATTCACATAATCCACGCCGTACACTTTATCAGGAAATTCCGCTTCCAACTGTGAGAAAATATCGGCAGCCATCTGCACACCCATCGGCCACAAAGCCGTTACCATCACTTTAATATTTCTCTGAAAACAATGTTTCAATACAGTTTTTGCCATGGGATGCAATTCCGGTTTGCCACCCGGATCATAATCGAAAGAAAGAATGGCGATGCTGCCGGAAGGTGTGTTGTCGATAAGATTATAAACCATTCGCACGTTTTCGGTGGTTTCGATGGGCAATCCGACAACATAAATCAGAGGAATTGCCACACAAACAAAGATCAGCAGGAAAATCCATCTTCTGTCCAAATTTTTAGCAGCCATTAATCACCTCCCAGATAGGAACGTTCGATTCCCAAAATAATACGGAGCGAACTGCCGATCAATCCCAAACCGGCACCGATCATAATGGCACGCTGTCCGGCAGTATTGGGATATTTCATAATGAATTCGGAAATATTGGGCAGATGCAAAAAACTAAGCGAAGCGGGTAACCAGCCGGTAAGAAAACTGCCCAAACTGGTATTTCCCAACATCACCAAAACTGCGGCGATCAGGAGTAAATTCGATTCCAGCGTACGCGCTATAAAAGCGCGATAAGCAGCCGAAGCGATGAAAAATGCCAAAAGGGAAAACATCGTGGCAGAAAGATGCTGATAGATATTCGCGAAAAGATAGTCGAACGGTTTCGATCCCATTGTAGCAGAAATTGCTTCCCCATGACCAAACATACCGGGATTCGATTCCGTTCCCCAGAATAATCCAGCCATCACCATAAAAGCAAAGCTAACGAGCGTTACCACAAAATAGGGCCAGTTTTTCTGTTTGAATTTTATCTTCAAAAAATTAACTTTCACCAGACTGAGTTGCCCCAGCAAAATAGCGAAACCGGAAATGATCAGGAACCAGATTTCCAGCTCGCCGGAGATTTTCCCAAACGGTTTATGCGGAATGAATTCGGAAACGATAATAATGAGTCCGACGATAAAAGTGATAAAAAGTGGTACTTTTCTTTTCATAATGCTCTCCTAATGCATCGTCAGGAAATCTTTCAGGAAGGAAACTCCACAGATTTCCAGAATAATGCCGATAAGTAAAATGATCACAAAGATGGCTTTGCCGAGGTCTTGTCCTTTCAAACTTCCCAATTGATGCGGTTCTTTGGAAAGGTAAGCGGAAGCGGCATAAAGCTCTTCGCCGATCAGAGTATAGTCGCAAGCTGCCACGAAAAACGGAAGCTGGCTGGGTTGTGCCGTGCCGGCTGTTTGGATGGCGCCGCTGGCAAAACCGGTTTCTGCCAGAATCAATGATTCGGCATAAAATCCGCCCAAAAAGAAATTGGCTGCCGGCTTTTCCCGCACGATAATGCCATCCACACCTGCCACGAAACCAAACTGGTCGTCGGTAAGATAGAAAACAGAATCCGGCTTGAAAGCATCGGGACGCCCGGCTTTTAAATAAGCTTCCTTCACCACTTCTT
>DAISYT010000438.1:0-1750 GCA_036825175.1 Candidatus Cloacimonadota bacterium | reverse complement strand
ACTTGAGCATGAGGCTCTGCTATCCGATGCCGTTGACAGCCTGCTGGGTGAAGTCATCATCAATCTGCCGGAAGATGAAAAAACGAACGACGCTCTGCTCGTTTTTGTGATCACGTCATTTTGGGAGGACGAGCAGAAAGCGGAATTTTTCGCTGCTTATCGCCGGATGCAATTGCATAAAAGCGAGGCAGCAGCAGAACAATTAATGGCGCTTTATCACGAAACTAAAAACGAGGAATTGCTGATTCTGGCTGGCGATTGGGCACTCCTGAACAACGATCCGGAAACAGCCGGAAATATTTTTTCCTCAGAAATTAAGAACCCGGTTTTAAAAGAATATGCGCAGTTGCAATTGGCAAAACTTTCCCCCCATGAAGAGCTTTGCAAAACGTTTCTTACCGATCATCCGCGATCCGTGTTCTCTCCTGAATTTCGGGAAATTATGGGGAATAAATAAGGAGAACTTATGCGAGGTTTGTATTGGTATTTGGTCGCCTTTTTGATAATCCTTCTGATATTTCGTTTTTTTAGTTTCATCATGGCTTTTGCCATCCGTTTCTGGTATGTTACCATTCCGCTGGCAGTGGCTGTTTATATTACTTTTAGAACGAGAAAAGAGAAGAAAGAATTCCGGGCAAAAACCGGTCTCGATCCGAATAAGGAAGTGAAATTGAAGCAGGAACCGAAAATCGAAGTGACCGAAGAAGATTCTTCCAAATAAAATGAAAGAAGAAAATCAGGTACTTTCCGCTCATAATCAATCTCTGCTGAACGGATTTTTGTATTTTATAAAGGTGGAAAAAGGGCTTTCCGCCAACAGCCGCAGCAGTTATCAGCGGGACATTCTCGATTGCCTGCTTTATCTCGATAAAAAGGTGGAAGAAATCGATTCACACGACATCATCGACTTTTTTGTCAATTTGCAGGAAGCCGGTTTGTCATCCACCAGCATTGCCCGTAAACGCAGTGCACTAAAGTCTTTCTTCGATTATCTGGCAGAAGAAAATATCGTTTTGAAGCTGAAATTCGACGATGTGCCTGCCATCAAATATGCGCAACGATTGCCGGATGTGATTTCCAAAGATGAAATGCTGGGACTGCTGGACAGCATCAAGACCGACGATCCTATCGGCTGGCGGAATAAAGCCATGCTGGAACTGATGTATGCCAGCGGATTGCGCATTTCGGAAACAATCAATCTTACTTTGCACGATGTTTATTGGGATGAAAAAGTGGTGCGGGTATTGGGCAAAGGCAGCAAACAGCGCCTGGTGCCGATCGCTGAAAAATCGTTCGATTTTCTATTGGATTATAAGAATCATGCCCGTCCGGCTCTGCGTAAAACCGAATTGACGGACGTCCTCTTTTTAAATCGGTTTGGCAAGAAACTCAGCCGCATGGGTGCCTGGAAAATAATCGAGAAAATCTCCCTCGAATTCGGATTGAAAAAGCATATTTCACCTCATACTTTTCGTCATAGTTTTGCCACGCATCTGCTGGAAGCCGGAGTGAATCTGCGCATCGTGCAGATTATGCTGGGACATGCCAGCATCAATACTACGCAAATTTATACCAATATCGATAACAGATACATCAAAAAAGAACATAAGCTACATCATCCAAGAGGATAAAAATTCAATAGCAGGGGCATTCATACCCGGGAGAAGAATAACGCCGTGAACGACGTGGGGAAAATTGGGAATTTCGTCGTTTTTTTATTGGGGCTATCCCACAGCTTTCGGAAAAGAGG
>DAISYT010000437.1:0-1760 GCA_036825175.1 Candidatus Cloacimonadota bacterium | reverse complement strand
TGGAAAGTCCCTGCGTCAACTGCGGACAATGTACGGTTTATTGCCCGGTAGGCGCTCTGCGTGAAAAATCTCACAAAGACTTCGTTTGGGAAGCTCTTTTGGACAAAGATAAATATGTCGTCGTGCAGGAAGCTCCCGCCATCCGAGCTACTTTGGGTGAAGAATTCGGACTCAATCCCGAAGAAGTGACCGTGGGCAAAATGTATGCTGCATTGCGAAAACTCGGTTTCGACCGCGTGTTCGATACCAACTTCAGCGCCGACCTTACCATTATGGAAGAAGGTACAGAATTGATTCACCGCATCGCTACCGGCGGCAAACTGCCGCTCATCACATCCTGTTCTCCCGGCTGGATCAAATTCATGGAAACTTATTTCCCCAAACTGGCTGAAAACGTTTCCACCTGCAAATCTCCGCAACAGATGTTTGGAACTTTGGTAAAAACCTATTTTGCCGAAAAAGAACACATCGATCCCGCCAAGATCGTTTCCGTTTCCGTCATGCCGTGTACAGCCAAGAAATTCGAGGCTGCCCGTCCGGAAATGAGAGATTCCGGTTATCAGGACGTGGATTACGTTCTGACTACCCGTGAAATAATAAAAATGATCAACGAAGCCGGCATCGACTTCAAGAACCTGAAAGAAGAAAAAGCCGACGATCTGATGGGCGCATATACCGGTGCAGCCACTATTTTCGGTGCTACCGGCGGTGTGATGGAAGCTGCTATTCGTACGGCTTATTATGTGCTGGCTGGTAAAGAAATGGAAAGCTTCGATATCGAAGCCGTTCGTGGTATTACCGGCATCAAGGAAGCCAGCCTCACCGTTCCCACCAAAGATTTTGGCGATCTGCAACTGAACGTGGTGGTGGCTCATGGTTTGGGCAATGCCCGTAAAGTTATGGAATGGATCGAATCCGGTGAGAAGAATTATCATTTCGTAGAAATCATGGCTTGTCCCGGTGGATGTGTCGGTGGTGGCGGACAGCCTTACGGCAGCAGTATCGCCGATCGTGCTCGTCGCGGCATCAGTCTTTATAAAGAAGATAAAAGCCTGCCGAAACGTTGCTCACATCAGAACGATGAAGTAATGGAATGCTACAAAGAATATCTGGGCGAACCCAATTCACCTAAAGCTCATAAGCTGCTCCACACCAATTACTTTGAAAGAAGTAAAATGAACGGCGAAGCCGTGAAAGCAGTTACTCACAAACATTAATTCATTGCAAATAAAATGAAAAGCCCCGACAAATGCCGGGGCTTTTTTTGTTGAATTATCTGGTAAGAATTATTGAGAAGTTTGTTCAACAGATTTTCCAATACAGGGCTACCCATGACTGGGAACTCTTATTAGTTATGTGTAGAGCTAATGTAAACTACTTGGCTATCTATCATAATTTTAATTTCTAATGATTTTAGCAACTACACATTTTGCTCAAAATCTATTCTGATAGATTATTTCTTTTAAGATATAAATAAATACTAATCAAAATAGGACTTCCTTCTTTATCTTCTTTATAGGATTCATTATCTAACTTTTCAATTCTTTCGAAACCAAGACGTTCTAATAATTGATATGAATCAATATTTCTTACATCACAATCCCCAAATATCTTTGGTATTTTCATATCATCAAATAAATACTGCAACAGTTTAGATGCAGCTTCTGTTGCATATCCTTGTTTACCATATTCAGGATTGAAATCAAAATCAATCGAATAATCACCATCTTCATCAATCCAATAACCCACGCTTCCAATCA
>DAISYT010000436.1:0-1761 GCA_036825175.1 Candidatus Cloacimonadota bacterium | reverse complement strand
CTGTTTTTAATGGAATCTTCATAAAAAGCGCTTCTGCGAATCGGCATATAATATGTTAATTCGCTCCAGCGTGCGGTTTGTTTGGCTGCGGTGAACCATTTTACAAATTCCCAGGCTGCCCATTCCACCTTTTTATCTTGGGAATCGAAAATAACCACGTTGGTTCCGCTGATGATATTGCGTTTGGTTTCTTTCACCGGAATGGCGGAAATACCGAGATTGAAGTCGATGCCGGTTTGCAACATATACGCCATGGAAACGCTGGAATCCTCATAAAAAGCTATCTTGCGGGCAGTGAAATCTTTTTGTCCCTCGAAGCCGGGTGAAAGATAAGCGGATTCTTTTAACAGACGGGTCAGAAAATCCAGAGCTTCCACTCCTGCCTTGCCATTGAATAGCGGAGTTTTATTATTCGCACTCATGATCTCGCCGCCAGCCTGTAACAGCAGGTTTTCAAACTGCCAGGCACTGATCTTGATCGTGGTTCCGTATTGATCGATCTTGCCGTCGCCGTCTTTATCCTGAGTCAGCAGCTGGGAAAGCCGCAGAAATTCATCCCAGGTTTTGGGTGGTTTATTGGGATCGAGATCGTTCTGAAACAGGATGTCTTTGTTGTAGTACTGCACCCGCACACTTTTATTGAACGGGAAGGAAACCAATTTGCCGTCAACCGTACAGCTATTGATGAAAACCGGATAAAAATCATCCAAATCCTTTTTATTGAACGTACTGTCCGCATCGATGAAATCCTGGATGGGTATGATCACGTTTCCATCCACGAAGTTAGCGATCCAGGCTTCGTAAGCCTGAGCCACATTGGGTTGATTTCCGGTTTGAATGGAAGCCATCAGTTTCTGGGAAAGCGCCGTGTAATTTCCCATATTTATGGAGGTTACATGAATATTAGGATGAGTGTCGTTGAACGTATTGACCAGTTCTGCCAAAGCGTCGCCTAACGGTCCCCCCATTGCCTGCCAGAAGATTACTTCCGTTACTTCTCCCTGAGATTTTTGCTTTCCGCTGCAACCGAAAAGCATCAATATACTTATCAGGATCAAAAACAGTGCTTTTTTCATTTTACCCCCAATTTTCTTTCGGCAAATTATTCTGAGCTTTTTTGGAGTCAATGATATTTTTGCTTACCTTTCAGCATAACATCATCTTAAATCTAATCCGACGAAATGCCTCGTTCAGAAAGGTCACCACCGAACTTGACTTTTCTGCCGTCATTTCAATAAACTGTTTCAGAGGTAAATTATGAAACGAGTAGAGATTTCGGAAGCGATACAAGCTATCAAACATCCTGCCAAAGTGGCAGTGGCAATCGTGCAGGACGAAAAGGGAAAATTCAATCCGATCACGCTGGAATGGTTCATGCGGACATCCATCCAACCGCCCTTGTTCGCCATTTCCATAGGACACACCCTTTATTCTTACGAATGTTTGCAAAAAAACCGGTTTTTCAATCTTTGCCTTCCTGCCAAAGAGATGGCTTCAGCGGTAAGAATCTGGGGAACAAAATCCGGCCGAGACCTCGATAAGCTGGCTGATTCCGGCTTAGATTGGTTTGCCGGCAGACTGGCAAAATATCCCATAATTCGAGAAGCCAGAGCCACTTTGGAATGCCAGGTGATAACGCAGGTAAAAAGCGGCGATCATACGATATACGTGGGCGAAGTAAAACATGCCTGGCTGAATACAGAAAAAGAAATTCTGACGATGGAAGAATTATTCGCCGAGTAAAACCTGAAGACAGAGAAA
>DAISYT010000435.1:1315-1762 GCA_036825175.1 Candidatus Cloacimonadota bacterium | reverse complement strand
CTATCGTGCCAATATTCACATGGGGCTTCGTTCTTACAAATTTTGCTTTAGCCATCTTTTTCCTCCTAAAGATCTAAAAACCTGTCGGGCAGGTTTCGCTTTACAGTAGCTCGTTTACTTTATTTAGCTACCTTTGTTTTTAATAGCTTACGATTCTCTCGTGCTATTCCCACTTTTAGGGAATTGCAAAAATTATTTTAGCAGAATAGATGTCAAATCTTTTTTATTTTTCCGTATATTTTTTATTTTTAATAAGTTAGCCTTGAGTCGCCTCCACTCATATATGTTTTCATGGGATGTGTAAAACTTTCTGAACTTCTGAGTTATTCTTTTTGGTTTTGACGAAGAATGCTTACAAATGTTTCGTCAAATCTATGGAAAGAGTTCCTCAACATGACGCATCTATTATCACATCTTTTTCGACAGAAGAGAAGTTACTAACATCAA
>DAISYT010000435.1:0-1215 GCA_036825175.1 Candidatus Cloacimonadota bacterium | reverse complement strand
GGGCTAAGGGCTAAGGGCTAAGGGCTAAGGGCTAAGGGCTAAGGGCTAAGGGCTAAGGGCTAGTACCAAATGCTATCTTCTCTGCCTCATCTACTTCAGCAGTAACATTTTCCTCACTGCTGTTTCTTGCCCACCGATCATAAGCCGGGCAAGGTACTCTCCGCTGGCTACTCGTTTGCCACTGTCGTCACAGCCCTTCCAGATGCAGTTATACTTTCCCGGAGCCGCTTTGCATTTCATCAGGGTTTTCACCTTCTGCCCTTTGATATTGTAGATTTCAAGGGTCGCAAAGGCAGAGCTTGGCGTTACGTTAAAAGTGATAGTTGTGGAAGGATTGAAGGGATTGGGATAATTAGTCATTTGTGAATCGATCACTGGTAATTGTTGATGGATTACTCCCACGGAATCTGCTCCGAACTCATAACAACCCATATCTATGACAGCGGTTCCATTACCGTCTCCATCCCAAATTCTTTCATGGTGCAGTAAATCCCAGGGCGGAAGAAATAAGCCGGTGGTATCCGCCATGCCGGCATCGATGCAGGGCGAAAGCTCCGTAAGCTGATACGGATCGTCTCCCGAAAGCAAAAACTGCGGATCGAGATCGATGTTACCTTCGTTCCAATTGATGATGTTGGCATGGTTCATATTGTAGATTCCGGCTTCTCCATTTCTGATATTACTGTGATCTACATTAAGCTCATACACATACCCATATTGCGTATCATCCACCATCATTACTTCATACTGGGTGTTATTACGCATGATGGTATTTGTGATATTTACATCACCATAATTATATAACGCCGAACTGTAAAAACCGCCGCTGGCAGTGTTATCCACGATGGTACAATTATTATATTCCGTTAAGCCGTCATAATTGAAATTCTGACAAACATAGTTACTGCCGATGCTGTTACCGGCGATCAAACAGTTATTAAAGCGGATAGTGGGTTCACTGAAACTGTTTCTATGTGTACGAATAATTCTTCCTTCATTATTTGACGAACTATTTTCACAGAAAATACAGTTTTCAATTAGAAAATTATCGTGTGCACTCAAATGCATTGCGACTTCGGGACTATATGGAGCAATTTGAGTATTGTGATTGTTTGCAATAATGCAGTTTTTAAGATAACCAGCGTTTCTTTGTAATCCCAGACCTGAATTAGAGCCAGACACAATATTATCGGAAATTATAATGTTTTCGTATTC
>DAISYT010000434.1:0-1781 GCA_036825175.1 Candidatus Cloacimonadota bacterium | reverse complement strand
TCCATTTCCGGTGATTCGATCACAACCGGGATCAGCGCACAATTTTCACCGAAGCCGGAATTCATATTGACGATCAGATCGACTTCCTTGCCGTTCTGCCAGCCCTCGTAGATTTTTATAGTAAAAGAACAACTGCATGTTTGGTTGGCGGGAATGCTTCCCACAGCAACAGAATCGCTGGTAACCACTATATAATCATCTTGCGAAACCAGATCGATTACGACATCCGACGCCGCTACCTGAGTTGGATTCTGAATCGTCAAATCCACCTGAATCGTCTGCCCGGAAATCATTTTATCGCTGAAGGTATAATCCTGCAAAGTAAGCATATCGGTTTCCTGAACATGAATATCGATGATTTGAGGAATATAACCGTATTTGGAAGCGGTGAGTTCATAAGATTCTTCCGTAAGAGCAATCGGAATATTCACCTGCCCGTTGGCATCGGTATAACCAACAGCTACCAGGCTGTCGGCATTGGTCAAGGCTACCGTAAAACCGGATTTATCATCGTCGGTAGTAACGAATGCCGTGAGATAATTGGACCCGGCATAAACGTCGGAAGCCGTCAATTCCACAGATTTGGGAGTATCCGTCCAAACGCGTAATCCCGGATCGCCCAATAAGTTATAAACGTAAAAATAAAACTGATCAGAATCGAGAGCATTTCCCATCTGATGACAGAAAGGATAGCAATTATACAATTCCATTTTCCCGCGAAGCAGCATTTCACCGCAAGTGTTGATGCCTTCTTCCGTAATTCCCTGGTAAATCCCCGAAGCATTTGCGTTATTGAACCAGGTTTTTGTATCGTGTTCGCTGGGTCCGATAAAACCGATCGCACCTTTGGGAATGCTGGGCGTACCGGCACCCAGCCAGGTTTCTCCGAAACAACTGGGAGCATTATCCGCAGCAAAATCTCCCCCGCCACAGGTCATACTGGTTACAAAGGGCAACATAAAGCCGTTAGATAAATTCAACACATCGCTGCTTTGCAACATGTGACCGGCTAAACCGCCGCTCCAATACGTTACATAGCCGGCTCCGCGATAACAAATCAAAGACTGACCGCTGTTTATCACATTTTCCAAAAGCACATGCCCAAATTGTGCCGGTGCAATAAAAGTATCAACTTTAGTGTATTCAAAATCGAGTAGTTTATCCCGAATGCTCATCAATGTTTCGCGTTGGGAATAGCCATTATCAGTACTGACCAAACCCACCATCAAAGCACTTTTGAACCAGTCGGTGTCCATATAAGGAGTTTTTTCGTAATGAATGATCTTGGAAATTATCGTAGATAACTGCATTTCTCCTTGAATGGAAAAACGTCCCAACAACACATCGGGAAAATAATCGTCTCCATCCAAAAGAGAATAGCTAAGGTCACTTACATCCCACGCCGTTAAATAGCCGTCGATATAATACGATGGCAGAATATAATTGCCGCTCACATCACCCACGAGAATTACGAATTCCGGTGGAATGTCCCAGTTATCGTAAGCATTTTGGATGTAATCTTTTATTGCATTAGTAGTGGAACCGATATCTTCCAGAAAAGCCAGTTTTGTTTTGAAACCGAGTTGTGCTTTCCAATGCAGGAAAATTTCCATCAGAGCAGAGCAACTCTGGGGAGCAATAACCAGATATTGGGCGCCCGAAAGAGGTTCGCTAGCATTTGCCCGGTTATTAACTATCTCTTCCGAAAGAGTATTGCCATTTATTCGATCATACATTTTGGAAAAACCGGCAGCCGGACGACTTTTTTGCAAAACATTTCT
>DAISYT010000433.1:0-1784 GCA_036825175.1 Candidatus Cloacimonadota bacterium | reverse complement strand
ATACTTCTTCATAAAAATTCCACTCTATTTTCTGCTTATTTTGCAGAAGCCTTATATTTATTAATGCATTTCGAGGCATTCGGTTACGTGTTTTTTACAAATTTCAGCTCCAGTTTTCCCTCGTTCAGTTCCAGATAAGAATTATGCACGATCCAATCGCCGGCATTGGCATAAATTCCATTTCCGAAGTTCATAATTTTGGGAAGATGAGAGTGTCCCATCACAACGATATCGAAGTTGGGGAAATGTTTTTGAGCAAACTCGATCAGACCTTTTTCCCGAATTTGCATTTTGTTTTCAGCACTTCTTTTACGACGACTGGAGCGGCTCATATTTTTGCCGATATTCAGTGCGAGATCGGGAGGCAGAATGCCGAATAGCCACATCACAAAACGGTTCCTGACGAGGCTGCGGAAAATTTTATAACGCAGGTCGTTGGAAGTAAAAAGATCACCATGCGACACCAATAATTTCTTTCCGTCGATCTCTTCGGTAAAATTATTGGGATAGACTTCCATATCCAGAAAATTAGTCAGAAAATCTCTAAACCAGAAATCGTGATTGCCGGCGATAAAAACAATTCGACAGCCACTTTCACGAATATCCGCCAGCTTTTTCAGAAGCGGAAAATAACCTTTGATGATCACATTTTTCCAAACAAACCAAAGATCGAAAATATCTCCATTCAAAATAAGCAGGTCGGTTTTACCGATCAGAGAATTTAGGAAACCGATCACGCGATCGTGTCTGGCGATATCTTCTTCATTTTCATGAAATTTCAAGTGAAAATCGGAAGCGATAATTACTCTCATATTTTTTAATTCGTCATCAAATAATAAAAAAGGTTAACGCCCATTTCGAGCGCCTGTTCGCGGATTGCCGGCGGGTCTTCATGGGCATCGCTCCAACCGTCTGTGATGTTGGTTTCAAAAGTGTAAAGTAGCACGATCCGCCCGATTTCGTTGAAAATAGCAAAAGCTTGAGGGCGTTGATCGTCGTGTTTATGAATTTTTGGAATGCCACCCGCAAAATCGAAATAGCAGTGAAAAAGCGGATGGTTGGCGGGCAATTCCACCATTTCTTTGGCAGGGAAAATCTGCTTCACGAGCTGACGGAAAGATTTATCCATTCCATAATCGTCATCGAAATAGATAAAACCACCACGATTTAAATAATCTTGCAAATTACTGATCTCAGCGTCAGTTAGAACGACATTGCCATGACCGGTAGCAAAAATGAACGGGTAATCGAAAAGGTTGGAATCGGTTAATTTCACATCGGCTTCCGTCGGTGAGAAATCGGTTTTTAGTTCTTTATTCAGATATTCCGAAATGTTGGGAATGATATCCTGATCGTTGTACCAGTCGCCCCCGCCATTATAGTGAAGACGGGCTAATTGGGCTTTCTCTGCTGCCAAAATTGCTTTGGGCAGAAGGAAAACGCACACGATCGAAAGCAATAAAATCCTTTTCATAACGGATTGGAAATAATTTTGGAAGCTGATTTATGGCAAGAAAAAATTTCTGGACATAATAATCCGGCACTTTGAGATGGCAAAAGATAAAAACGCTGTTGGAGCCGGTTTAGTCCCGCTTCAACCTGTTTGGAGTTGATCATGAGTTTATATCAGGATTTAACGCAGAAGAAGAATTTCTTCCTGATCGCCGGACCTTGCGTGGTGGAAGAAGAAGCGATCATGTTCGCTGTTGCCGAAAAGTTGGTGCAGGAAACCGCAAAACGCGGCATCACTTTTGTCTATAAAGCATCCTATAAAAAAGCCAATC
>DAISYT010000432.1:0-1787 GCA_036825175.1 Candidatus Cloacimonadota bacterium | reverse complement strand
GTCGATTAGCTCTTGGGCATATTTCCGGTAGAGTTCAGTTCGCTCGGATTGAAAATAAGGTCCGTATTCGCCACCGATTTTCGGACCTTCGTCGTATGCCAATCCTACCTGATCGAGTGAACTTAAAAGATTTTCTACTGCACCTTCCACATAACGCACCTGATCGGTATCCTCGATGCGCAGTATGAATTTCCCGCCGGTTTTTCTGGCGTAAAGATAATCGTAAAGTGCGGTACGCAATCCTCCTACATGCAGGTAACCGGTTGGACTGGGGGCAAATCTGACCCGAATTTCTCCTGATCCCTGTTCGGAAGCCGTATTAGTTTCATTATTCATTCCGTTAACTCCATAAATTTCTTAACTTTCACTAAAACACCATTTGATTTTTTTTATAAACAAATTTCTTGGAACACCTCACTCAAAACCGTCAGAACGGTTTTGACCTCTCCTCAAAGAGAGGTGGAAGCGGAAATCCCGAGGCAAGCCTCGAGGAATTCATTAGATTAAAACTTTTGAATTCACTCTCTGGTGTCAACAGGAAAAGCTGCAAAATCTGTGGAATAGCTTTGAATGGCAGCTCAAGCCATTTTTAGGGAGGTGGTCATTGCCTCCGGTAACTGCCGGAGGCTTTTTCTCATGCGAAGCAATCTGGAAACAACAGAAAAAACAGATTGCTTCATCCCGATGAAGCCGGGATTCGCAATGACTGTTATTCATGTTTCGTCAAAACCAGTGCATGAGTTCCTCAACATGACGGTTTGTTGTTATTCACTAAAAATCCACTCTATTCTTTGCCAATTATATAAAACTTTTTACTTAAGCCGAAGCATAAACTACACTTCACCACTCTCGTCGAATTTTCTCTGGCGAATGCGAATTTCGTCACGCACGGCATCCAGATCGGCATCCTGAAAATACAGCGCCAGTTTGAAATTCAACTCTTTTTTGCTGCAATTAAAGAACGTAACCATCTTTTCCATAAACTGATCGATAAAGACATCTTTCAGGCTGACATCCTGCTTCTTTTTCAAATCACGTATTTCTTTGATCTCTTCCCGCAGTTCGCTGGTAGGAAGTTCTTCCGCCTTTTTTATCCAGTCTTCGGTTTCCCGATAATCGGTATCCTTCACCAGCGGTTTGATCATGTTCAATTTATCCAGACCGATGTTTTTTACCGAGGTTTCATCCACATCGAGTTCTTCGATAAACAGCTCGTAAGTTCCGATCAAGCGGTTGGCAAAAGTATTGCTCAGGTTGAACTCTTTTTCCACGAATTCCTGGAAATTTTTGTAACCCTTGAATTTGTAAAGTTTGGTTCTTTTGATCTCCGAAAGAAGCTGTCCCAAAGAGACAAAATTATCTTCCAGATTTTTTTTCAGATTGTTTACAGCCACGATTTTTTCTTCAGCTGTCATTTCGTTGTTTTTATAAATATCATCCATAATTTCCCACTCTATTTTATTGGTTTATAAACATGTTCTTCTGCCGGGAAAGCATCTTGTTTCACCTCGCGGCAATAGGCTTTGATGCTACCTGTGATCTGCTCGGCAAGATTATTGTACAATTTCAGGAATTTGGGCTGCAAATCGGACATGCCCAGGATATCGTGATAAACCAAAACCTGTCCGTCCGTATATCTGCCGGCTCCGATGCCGATTGTGGGAATGGAAACTTCTTCCCTGATTTCCTTACCCAATTCTTCGGGAATGCTTTCCAATACCAGCATAAAAGCACCTGCTTCCTGAACTGCCAACGCCTGTTCTTTCATCTGATCGAATTCTTTTTGG
>DAISYT010000431.1:0-1792 GCA_036825175.1 Candidatus Cloacimonadota bacterium | reverse complement strand
TCAACTCTCACGTCTCATCTTCCCAACTTCTCACCTTCTCATGCTCTCAAAGTCTCAAAGTCTTTATTTCTCATTTTGCATTTTACATTGTTCATTTTTCATTTTTCAATCGTTCAAGCGATCGAAGTTGGTGGTCACCTTACTCAGGATACCACTTGGTATCCCGTAAACAATCCCTACGAAGTGGTGGATAATGTATTTGTGGATGCAGGCGTAACTCTTACTATTTTACCAGGTGTCGAAGTTATTATTCAATCTGCTCAACTTACTAGTTGGGATGATTTTAACGATTACTTCTGGTATCAATATGGCAATAATACAGCCAAAATGATCTGGGTAAATGGAAATATCATAGCAGAAGGAACAGTAGAGGACAGTATTACATTTACACATGACCAAGATGATTTCAATTATTATTGGGGATGTATTTATATCGATGAAAATAGTGAGATGCCGGTCTTTAAACACTGCATCGTAGAATATTCCGGCGGCACGGGTATAGCGGTTGGGAATATAGCCAGAGCAGCAATTACAATTCACAACGGTATGGGGATAATAAAAGAATGCGTTTTTAGAAACAATGGAATGGATTTCAGTGCATCTCATGTTTATACCCGCAATATAGAAGTAATAGGTTGTTCATTTTATTGTGATATTATTAATTATTTTGTTTTACATATATGGGGAAATTTCCATTTAAGCATTAGCCAGGCAGAAGAAAATTATAAACCAGCGTTAGTAGCAAACAATTATTTCTCGTCACGTTATAAAGGTTTCCCTTCAGTTTTTTTTATTAATAACATTAATGTAAGTTGTCTCGGACTTCAGACATACGCTCAAAATGTGAGAAGATCCTATTTTTACAATAATGATTATACCAATTGCACAACGGGTATATATGGCGGTGATCCCGGAGACAGTATTTTCATCAAGAATAATCGGTTTATCAATGGTACTGATGGCTTGGATTTGGATGAAGCTTACGTAGAAATTAGTGAGAATTACTTTAGTGGATGTGGGATTGAAGGTCCTTGCCAAGTAGAATTGATCGGGATAGTAAAAAATAATGTAATAACTAACACTAATATTGCGATTTCCGGAAGATATGAAGAAATGTTTAATAATATTTTTTATAATTGTGACAAGGTTGGCAGTGTAATAGGTAGTAGTAATTCATACTTAAATAATTTGCTTATTAATAATGAGGAGTTGTGTGATTTACTTGCGGATACTCCAGTAATTGAAAATAACATTTTCATCGGTAATGGTATGGATGACGTTGAAATAATGAATAATCCCATTTTCCGCAACTGTATAACAGATTTTCCCATCGAAGATCCGCTTATCGATGGTGGTGGTAATATCATTGTAGATTCGTTGCAGGCACAGTCTATCTTCGAGGATATTCAAAACGGAGATTTTCATTTGGTAACCGGTAGCATTGCCATCGATGCCGGGTTCGATACACTTGGCTATTATTATCCTTTCGATCTGGATTACAATCAAAGAGTCTGGGACGGAGATGGTAACGGAACAGCCATCATCGACATCGGTCCTTACGAGTACGGCGCGCCAGCCTTTGGCGGCATTCAGGGTAGTACTTACGATCCGGTGAGCGGATTACCGGTGGATTATGTTCTCATCAAGATCGACAATATCGCCGGTGAGTTTACCTTCTCGGATAGTATTGGTAATTACGAATATAAACTTCCCGCCGGAGTTTATGATGTTTATGCTGAACGTGTTTTTTACGATGATGCAGTGGAATACCAAATCGAAGTATTCGATGGAG
>DAISYT010000430.1:0-1806 GCA_036825175.1 Candidatus Cloacimonadota bacterium | reverse complement strand
TCACTTTATAATCTGCTGTAAAATAAAAATTATAAACAAAAACTATCTGAAATCAATATCTTAATAATTTCTGGTTATGGATTTAAAGATAAAGGAATCAATTTAAGAATACTTTATTGGTTTTATAGATGTGATCGAAATGAAATAATTTTGATTCATCATAATTATAACGAATTAAAAAATGGTGCCTTATATTCAATTAGGAGTAAAATTGACCAATGGAAAATCGAAGGTAGATTAATATTAATACAAAAATTCTTTGAAGATGTTACATGGGACGAAATTAAAACTGAATTAAAATGTACACATCAATATCTGTGAAATCCGTGAGCTAATAATTACATGAAGACTTTTGAAAAAATAATTCCCTTTCTGAAGAAGAATCTGTTGGTTCTGATCGGCGGTATCATCATTTTGATCATCGTCGATGTGGGGCAGCTTTACACGATCAAGATTTTGCAGAAAGCTATCGACGATCTGGGCAAAACGGGATTTACCAGCGGCATGTTACTCAAGGCTGCTTTGCTGATCGTGGCAATCACGGTGGTGATCACGATTTTGCGCTATTTTTGGCGGCTGGCTTTTATCGGTACTTCCTGGGTAATGGATCGCGATCTGCGGCAAATGTATTATGAACACCTGATGAAGCTTTCCGCAAATTTTTATAACAAAGCCAAAACCGGTGACCTGATGGCTTATGCCACTAACGATCTAAACGCCGTACGCATGCTGTTTTCCTTTGGTTTTGTGGTAGGAGCGGATATCGTGGTGATTGTGTTTCTTTCCCTGATTTTTATGATCGATATCAATCTCAAATTAACTTTAATCTCGATCATTCCGATGCCTTTTCTCACCTTCATTCTGATGTATTTCAGCAAGAAAATCCATGTTCGGTTCCACCGCGTACAAAAAACTTTCGCCACTATGTCTGGTATCGTGCAGGAAAGCATTTCCGGCATTCGGGTGGTAAAAGCTTTCGGACAGGAAGAAGCCGAACTTTCCAAACTAGAGAAATCGGCAGACGAATACGTGAACGATAACATCGATCTGGTAAAAATCGTCGCTCTTTTTCACCCGATGATGTTCCTGCTGGTGAATATCTGCATGGGAATTATCCTGATTTACGGCGGTCAGTCGGTGATCCTTCAGGACATTTCGATGGGAGAATTCGTAGCTTTCTTCCAATATCTGGGCATGCTGGTCTGGCCCATGATCGCCATCGGCTGGATTACTAACATGTATCAGCGCGGCACAGCTTCTTTAAAACGTTTAAATTCCATTTACGGCAGCAAGCCGGAAATCACGGATGAAGATTGCGATAATGACATAACTTCTTTGCAGGGAAATATTTGCGTTCAAAACCTTACTTTCAGCTATCAACCGGATTTGCCTCCGGTTTTCAAGGATATTTCCTTCGAGATCGGAGCCGGAAAAACTCTGGCAATCGTCGGCAGAACCGGCTGCGGAAAAACCAGTTTGATCGATCTGTTTTCCCGTGTTTATAATCCGCCGCATCATTCCATTTTTTTGGATGGAAACGATATTTACCGTGTGCCACTGGCAGTCTTGCGTTCCGATATGGTAATGGTGCCGCAGGAAATTTTCCTGTTTTCCGACACGGTTGCCAATAATATTCGGCTGGGTAAAAACGATGCTACCAGGGCGGAAGTGGAAGAAGTGAGCAAACAGGCTCAGATTTACGAAGCCATTCAGGAGTTCGATCACGGCTACGATACGGTGATCGGGGAACGCGGAGTTACACTTTCCGGCGGACAGAAACAGCGTTTAGCAATTGCCCGCGCTTTG
>DAISYT010000429.1:0-1817 GCA_036825175.1 Candidatus Cloacimonadota bacterium | reverse complement strand
TAATACATCTGCTCGTGATGCGGCTTTCGGTCTGGAATCAGGGACTTCCGGCTTGAGATTTTTAACAGCAGCTTCCGTGAATAACAATCCAGCTAAAGCCGGAGCAATAACGGGTGTAAATTACGATCTTTCTTTTTATGATTATGCTTGGGGAGGAGAATTTACGTCAGGTTCTATTGCTTTTGGTTGGAAAGGCATCGGACTATGTTTACCGATGATTAACAGAGACGTGAAATTCGGCACAAAAATCCAATATCAAGAGAACTCTATTCCTGATGGAAATGGCAATATTATCGGTTCATACTATCCTTATGAGACAAATAACAAAATCTCTGTGGGAATCGATTTATTAGAATTTAATCAGCAATTTTTATCTTATCCTGCTTTAAATAGATTTGCCGAAAAATTCAATGTCTTTTTCGGTTATGGTCAAAACTTCATCAATAGTAAATTAGCCTCTGATGAGTATTTCGGAGGTGAAGAAAAAAAAGATTATAATGGAAAAAGTTCTTATGGAGAGATTGGTTTTCTATTACAATATAAACCAGGAAAAGCTGAGAATTCAAACGTGAAAATGGATTATACATTTGGTTTGGATATAGTCAATCCAACCAAAGAAGAAATTTACTATTTCAATAAAAGCCAGGCTGATCCTCTTCCCTACGGCATCAAATACGGATTATCCGGCTGTTGCTGCCTCGATCTTGATTGGTTTCAGCAAAATTATCCCAATTTTGACACATCCATTTTACATCATTTCACAGAGAGTTTCTTAACGTTATATGCCAGCCTGGATAGAGCAAATTACGGCGGCATCAGGGAAATCACCGGGTTTGGATTGGAGCTCTCTCTGTTTGATATTATCAGCTATCGTTTGGGATATACTAATAACGATGAAGTCGATCTTTCCGGCAGAAGTTATTCCTTTGGTTTGAATTTGATGTATGAGAATAAATATGGTGTTTCCATCGATTACACAAAGATGTTCGATAGCAGCGAAATTTATGGACCGAATAAATTAAATCTCAACTTGAATTGGATGTTCTAATTATTCCTAAACTCTTGTTTCTTAGACGCAACATCTTACATTTCTACTATATATTTCCCTTTCGCTTCTTTGCGTCCTTAGCGGTTCAGCCAACCGTTCTTAACTCACTTCTTCGGAAGAAAACTGAAAGAATTCCTAATTAGCGAGTCAAGTCCGAGATAAAATGAGATTCTTCATGAGTCTCATCGAGTAGAATTTCTCAGAATGACAATTCCTACCTATCTCATCTCTCTTTTCTCACCGCTCATTTCTTGTTACTCACTTCCTCAAACAACGCTTTCACATACGGACTGAACTCGTTCTCCAGTTTCATTTCCACCCACTGTTTTTGCAATTCGCCGCCCCGCAGCCAAAGTGTACTCAGGGCTTCGGCTCGCACCAATTCGTTATCGCTGTCTGCTATCGTTTGTAATTCGTTCATAATGGTGTAATGCTCTTTTTCGTATCCGGTGGAAGTGCTGTCGGCAGTGATGCGCAGGTAATTATTTAGCGATTTAATGATTATTTCCGGGTATTGTGTATCGGGATCATGATATTGGCTAATCAGCATTTCTGCAATTTCGGGTGTTTTATAACTCTGTAATGAATTCATCGCCGCAGAACGAACGGTGAACATTTTATCATCCAAAGCGGAGATAAGCGTGGGAACGGCAGCTTTGTCTTTCAGGCTGCTGATAGCACTAACCACAGTCAAGCGGCAGCGTTCATCTTTATCATCGATGAATTTGATAATTTCCGGCGTCGCTTTTTTATCGCCGATACCACCCAG
>DAISYT010000428.1:0-1817 GCA_036825175.1 Candidatus Cloacimonadota bacterium | reverse complement strand
ATCACATCGCTGTCCGTGATTTACAACAGCGTAAAGGTTCAGACTGTGCTGATCGGGATTTCACTGCTGCTGTTATTTTGTCTTCAGCCCTCGCAAAAACGTTTTCACCGTTTGCTGCACAGGTTGCGTATGATTTTACAGGTAATAGTCGTTTTAATGATTTTCCAGGTTTTGTTTCGTCACGAAGGTGAAACTCTCTGGCGGTGGCACTTCCTTTCCATCACTTCCGGCGGACTGGCTTACGGTGCGGCTGCCAGCCTGCGCTTCATGCTGATCCTCGTCATCGCCGGGCTGCTCTTCGATATTCCTTATTACGATTACCTGCTGGCTTTTCGTGCCTGGAAATTCCCTTATGAGATTTCCTTTATGGTTGCCACGGTTATCCACTTCATCCCGATTTTTGGAAAGCAGTTCCAGCGTAGCAAAGAAGCTCTGCATCTGCGGGGAATCGAACTGGGCAAACTGCCACTGATCATGCGCTGTAAGGCTTTTATCTCGCTGATTTTTCCTGTGGTGGCTCGGGCAATTTCGGAAGTGCGTTACCGGACTATTTCTCTGGAATTACGCGCCTTTCGTCTTTACCCGAATCGTACCTATCTTTATCAGCAGAAGTTGAACTGGTGGGATTGGTGCGTCCAGGTGGGAGTGGTTTATTTTTTTCTTTTTTTACTATTATATTTATTTTGATATTTATTCTTTCTTTTTAATTTTTTTTCTAGCCTTTCAATTTTTCTCTGTAATAAAGATTTTTCCTCCTCTAATTTAATTATTTTTTCAGATTTTCTATTATATTGATCCTTATAAAAAAACTTCTGTACAGATTCTTTTACCTTAACTGTATATTCATTTGCTAATAATGCAGCATCTTTTATATAGGATTCGGCTTCCTTATCATCAATTTCATCAGATTCAGAAATTTTCGAAAACTTATTTTTAATCTCTCTAAATCGTTCATCATTTGACATATGTGAAAGAATTTTATAATCTTTGCTAACATCAGATTGACCAGCCAAAAAATCTCCAATTAATTCATTAAATTTCAGAGATTTCATATTTAAACTTAATGCCGATGCAAGAAGGAAATTTGGCATTTCAACTGGACTCGCACTCATAGAATCAGATAATAATAAATACGGTAATATAAACTCATGAAATTCAGAAATCGTAACAATATATTCATAATCATTGGGAAATTTATTTCTTATTTGAGCTAAATACTTATCACATGTTATGAAAACTTTTCTTGTTATAAATGGATTAGATCCTGAACATTGCAATTCACTTATGCAATTGGCATCATGCAATACTTTCTGTGCAAACGCCAATTCTTCTTTTGGGGAAGCAAAATTCTGGTGATGTAACTTCAAATAATAAATCGTATTATATAATTTACCTAATTCTTCTTTACTTCGATAATTTTCGAATTTAATTAATGAAATGTTCTGCTTTGATAATTCATTTGAAGCATTACTAATGAAATCTTCATCTTGGTCTTTTGGTAATTTATGAGTTGCAATACAGTATGCAAAATTGTTATTATAGGCACTAGGATTTTTTTGATATTCTTTCCAAATCCATGGGCTATCATTTATTGAGTAGAATGATACTCCTTTGTTTGCACAATATCTACGATAAGTATAATCTAATGAATCGTTGTATTCAATCAAACTTTTATCAAAAATTGAAACATTAGCTCCCAAATTGATTATCTCATTAAGCAAAAATCTGACTATCTCATTATATTCGCTTGCTTTACACATATACGCTTAGAATGTATTAGTATCCAAAAACAATGTTTTTTCTCTTATTTGAGCTAA
>DAISYT010000427.1:0-1826 GCA_036825175.1 Candidatus Cloacimonadota bacterium | reverse complement strand
ATTTATTAGTTGAGAATGAAATAATTATCGAGTTAAAAACAGTTGAAACCATTTTACCGGTTCATGTCGCACAGTAGATTTCATATTTGAAATTATCCGGAAAACGTTTAGGTTATTTGATTAATTTCAATGTGGAATTGATAGGTAATGGAATTCAAAGAAAAGTTAATAAATTATAAAATAGAGTTTACCGGTAACAATTAAATAAGACATTTTGCGTCTTAGCGAACTTAGCGGTAAATAAAGAGGAAAATATGAATTGTTTAAAATCATTTTACAGTCCCCAACTGCAAGTGATCCACAAAGGCAAAGTGCGGGACAGCATTCGCGTGGATGAAAACACCCGAATGATCGTGGTTTCCGACCGTATTTCCAGTTTCGACAGCGTTCTGAACAACCTGATTCCCCACAAGGGAGCGATTCTGAATGCGATCACGAATTACTGGTTTGGCAAGACTCGGCACATCATCGATAATCATTTCATCAAAGCAGTCGATCCGAATATCAGTCTGGTGAAGGAAGCTCAGCCGATTCGGGTGGAAATGATCGTGCGCGGCTATCTCACCGGTTCCATGTGGCGCGGTTATAAAGAAGGAAAGCGCCTTTTCAGCGGCGTTACCGTTCCCGATGGTTTGCAGCAAAATGCCCAATTTCCAATTCCGATCATTACGCCCACCACCAAAGAAGAACACGACCGGGAAATCACACCGGAAGACATCGTGAAGGAAGGTTGGACGACCGAAGAAATTTACCGAAAAATGGAAGATGCTGCCAAAAAGCTTTTTGCTTTGGGAACGCAGGAGTTAGCTGAAAAAGGCATAATTCTGGTCGATACGAAATACGAGTTCGGTCTTTTGAACGGAGACGTGATCCTGATCGACGAAATTCACACTCCCGATTCTTCCCGTTTCTGGGATAAAGCTGCTTATGAAAAAAATCCTGCCAAAGTCGATTCCATGGATAAGGAATACATTCGCCAGTGGCTTTTGAATAACAAAGTCGATGGCGAAGTTCCCGATACTTTACCGGCAGATGTGATCGAGACAGCTTCCCAGAAATACCAGGATATTTACGAGAAAATTCTGGGTGAAAAATTCATCGAATGCAAGCTGCCGTTGAATACCAGGATTTATAACCGGCTTGTAGGTGCCGGGCTTATCAAGGATGGTTACGTGATCATTGTGATGGGTTCTCCCGCCGATTTGGAGCATGGCAAAAAGATCAAATCGGTTTTAGAAAAATATGATGTTTACGTGGATATGCGCGTGGTTTCTGCGCATAAAAACGGCGAGCGTCTTCCCGAAATTACCGAAATTTATAACAATTCCATCGAGCCGGGTTGTGTGATTGCTGTTGCCGGCAGATCGAATGGTTTGGGTGGAGCTTTGGCTGCCAACTTAACGATTCCGCTCATTAATTGTCCTCCATTCAAAGACAAAATCGATATGATGGTGAATATCAATTCGTCGCTGGTAATGCCTTCCAACACGCCGGCTTCTACGGTGATCGATACCGGTTCGGCAGCTCTGGCAGCGCTGAGAAGTTTGAATCTGCAAAGGCTGAAAGAGATTTTTAGAAAGGAAATCTCCGAGGTGAAACAAGGCTTGATCGAAGCGGATGAGGAGATAAGAAATTAGTTAACCACTGAGAACGCAAAGAGAAAAATAAGTGAAAAAATATTGTTATCCTGAGGAGTCTTACAGCTTTTCCTATGAAGGATCTCGTGAAAATCTTTAGGCTTTACATCTCGCACGTTAAGAGAGATTCTTCCAGAGAACTACGTGAGAGAAACGTCAGAAAGACAACAAGTTTCCATTTGTAAGGGG
>DAISYT010000426.1:0-1849 GCA_036825175.1 Candidatus Cloacimonadota bacterium | reverse complement strand
TGCTGAAGTGCTGAAATGCTGAAATGCTGAAGTGCTGAAATGCTGAAATGCTGAAATGCTGAAGTGCTGAAATGCTGAAATGCTGAAGTGCTGATGTGCTGATGTGCTGAAATGCTCACTCGCTAAAGAAGTTATGAAATATGAAAAAATATAAATGCTTTGCGTTGTTTTCCGGCGGACTGGATAGTGTGCTGGCAGTTTTATTTATGCACAAACTGGGTTATGAAGTCCAACCGTTATTCTTTGAAACGCCATTCTTCAAAGCTGATAAAGCTCGTCTGGCAGCCAATTCCATCGGATTTGAACTGATGGTGCACGACCTTACCGAAGCTCATCTGGAAATGTTGAAAAATCCCCGCTACGGATTCGGGAAAAACATGAATCCCTGCATCGACTGCCACGGATTGATGTTCAAAACAGCCGGAATGTTAATGGCAGAGCATCACGTCGATTTTCTGATTTCCGGCGAAGTACTGGGGCAGCGACCGATGAGTCAGCGTAAAGATGCTTTGAATGCCGTGGGTAAATTGAGTGAAGTGAAAGATTTGTTGGTTCGTCCGTTATCCCAAAAATTGCTGGCAGATACTTTGCCGATCCGGGAAGGATGGGTGAAAAAAGACGAGATGCTGGATATTCAGGGACGGGGCAGACAGCGGCAGATAGAAATGGCAGCAGAATTCGGTCTCAGCGATTATCAAAGCCCGGGTGGAGGCTGCTTGCTAACCGATATCGGGTATTCACGCCGGTTAAAAGATCTGCTGGAACATAATCTGCTGGAACTGAAATATATCGATCTTTTGCCGGTGGGAAGGCATTTCAGATTGAGTGAAACAGCCAAGATGATTATCGGACGAAACAATGATGATAACGAAGCTTTGGGAAAAGCTGCCACGGAAGAAATCGTTTTTCATGTGGCAGATTGTACCGGCCCGTTGGGTATCGTGCAATCCACCGAAAGGTTATCCGAAAATGAGATAAAAACTGCGGCAGCATTGGTTTTGCGTTACAGTAGTAAAGCTGCTGAAACAGCTTTCGTGGAGTATGGTTTGAATTTTCATTTGAATCGACGTATCGAAGTAAATAAAATGCCTTCCTCAGAAGTAGAAAAAATACAAATGTAAAAACAGGATTAAATATGCAATTTATCAAAATGAATGTAAATCCGCAATTCGACACCAACACGTATATTTTGTGGGATGAAGTCACATCGGAAGGGATGATTATCGATCCTTCCCATGAAGATCAAAAATTGTTGGATGCGGTTAAAAACATTAAATTAAAATATATCGTAAACACCCATTCTCATGGCGATCACATCGGGGGGAATGCTTTGCTGAAAGAAAAAACGGGAGCATTGCTGGCGATTCATGAACAGGATGCGCCATTGCTTACCGATCCTCAAAAAAATCTGAGTGCTTTCATGGAAGAAGAATGTGTTTCTCCGGCTGCCGACTTGCTTTTGAAAGATGGTGATTGCTTAACTCTGGGAACGAATAAAATTAGAGTGATTCATACTCCCGGACATTCGCGTGGCTGTATTTGTTTGCTGGTAAACGGTCTGCTTTTTAGCGGTGATACGCTTTTTGATGCGAACATCGGCAGAACCGATCTGCCGGGTGGAAGTTACGAAGAAATCATATGCTCGATCAAAGAGAAACTTTTTGTGCTACCGGATGATATCAAAGTTTTTCCCGGACACGGCGAGTACACTACGATTGGCGATGAGAAAGTGGGGAATCCGTTTGTAGGTTTTGCTGCCCGTAGCGGATTTTAATTTTTATACGGACTATTTTTTTCCATTTTCGCTCCCTGTTAAGGGAGCTGTCCGGCAACTGCCGGACTGAGGGTT
>DAISYT010000425.1:0-1851 GCA_036825175.1 Candidatus Cloacimonadota bacterium | reverse complement strand
CTTGTAGTCATTTACTAAAAAACATTTTGTTTGAATCCCACCCTGCTTGAATGAATCCATCAATTTTGCGTTAATTCCGCTTTGTGTTTGATTACTCTGCCTTCCGTCATGTAGATGGTTTCTTCGGCGATATTGGTGGAAAGATCGGCGATACGCTCCAGGTTGGAGGAAATATTATTGATGCAGAAGGCGCGCTTGATCGTACCCGGATCGTCCAGCATGTAAGTGATGAGCAGACGGTAGATTTGCTCTTTCAGATTATCCACCACATCGTCGTCGATGCAAACTTGCCTTGCCAGTTTCACATTTTCTTCGATGAAGGCGTGTATGGCATTTCGCAGCATCTTCAGGGTCTCCTCTGCCATTACCGGCAGGTTGATCAATTTCTTTACTTCCGGTTTTCTAATCAGGTATTGAGCATCGTCGGCGATGTTGACAGCCTGATCGCCCATCCTTTCCAAATCTTTGTTCATAGCGATGATCATCAGGATCAAACGCAGGTTTTTGGCTTCCGGTTTCTGCAAAGCGATCAAAGAGATGGCTTCCTCTTCAATAACCAAATCCTGATGGTTGACCTGGTTTTCCAGTTCATACACTTTTTCCAGACTCGCCTGATCTTTTTCTGTCAGTCCGGTCATGGAAAGCATGATCATCGATTCTACCAGTTTTGCCTGATCGATGACCGATTTTTTTAAATTTTGAATTTGTTCGTTTAGCATATTTTCTCCGTTCAATAGGTTATTGTATTGAGTATTTGTAAGGCTTCTGCGCTATTCTGCCTTTTTTGCTTTTATATTCCTGCCAGATTTTTTCCTAGAAAAGCCGGGGGAAAGCGAAACCTGTTCCCAAAATTGTTTTTTCATTTTAACACCTTTTTTATTAACAAGATAAGCCGATATCGTTCTATCCAAATACACCGCTTAAATAAGCTTCCGTACGTTTGTCTTTGGGAACGGTGAACATTTTTTTCGTGGAACCGAATTCCACCATTTCGCCCAGATACATGAAGGCGGTATAATCCGAGATTCTGCCGGCTTGAGCGATGTTATGCGTCACGATGAGGATTGTAACCCGGTTTTTCAATTCCAGGCAAAGCTCTTCGATTTTGGCTGTGGATTGCGGATCGAGAGCGGATGTGGGTTCATCCAGAAGAAGAATATCGGGATTATTTGCCAAAGCACGGGCGATGCACAAACGCTGCTGCTGACCTCCGGAAAGCGAAAATGCCGAAGCGTGCAGCCGGTCTTTTACTTCGTCCCAAAGCCAGGCATTTTTCAGACTGCTTTCCACCACTTCGCCGATGTAACTTTTTTTCTCACCGCGCACTTTCAAACCAAATGCAATGTTGTTGTAGATCGATTTAGGGAAGGGATTCGGTCTTTGAAAAACCATTCCCACTTTGGTGCGAACTTTGGTCACATCGGTATGAGCAGCGTAAATATTTTGTTCGTGTAAAAGGACTTTCCCTTGAATCCGGGCTTCCGGAATAAGGTCGTTCATACGATTGAAACAACGTAATAAAGTAGATTTTCCGCAACCGGACGGACCGATCAATGCCGTAACTTTTTTATCATAGATCGGGATGTTCACAGCTTTAAGAACGTGCTTTTCACTAAACCAAAGGTTCAATTCTTCCGTGCGAATGTGAGCAGTTTCTTCGGGAACGGATCGATTTGTTTTATCCTGAATTACCATTTTCTTTTTTTCCTTATTTTGTAACGAATTATAATGGCAACAGTGCTTACCGTAAGCACCAAAGCCAGCAATACAACGGCGGTTCCGTAAGCGATGGGAACCTGTTTATCGGCATGAGCACCTTCTGTCATCAAAGCATAAATATGATAGGGCAGA
>DAISYT010000424.1:0-1856 GCA_036825175.1 Candidatus Cloacimonadota bacterium | reverse complement strand
CTTTCACGTAATGTCCGTATTTGCAATCATTTAGAAGTGCAAATCCGTAATCCGGCTGAGAAAGATCGGCAAAGCGATGTGCGGAAACTTCAAATTTGGCGGCATCCCAACTGGTGTTGTCGTGAGTCGGGCGCTTCAATGTTCCGTACTGAATTTCAAAGGAAGCTTCGTTGGTTTGAATCTGCACTTCCGCGCTTACCCGCAACATTTTGTGTACTTCCTGCCAATCCACTTCGTTCTCGATTTTGATGAGTCGAGAATCTCTCTGCAAAGAAATCTTCTGCGTAATTTTGGAATTTCCAACCGTGAATTTCTGCCTGATGATGGCTCGATACTCCGAAACCAGTTCCAATTCGGAAGAAATCAGCTTTGCCTGTTCCGGTTGTATTTCACGGTAGAAATGATTTACATCCCAGGCTCCCCAGTTGTTGGGTTCATCTTCCCACATTTGCAGCAGATTTGCCCTTCCAGCCAGCGTTTCCCGTTCCGCTTTTTTATCGTAAATGGAAGTGATGCAGCCTTCTTCATCGATTTCCACGCGAAGCAGATCATTTTCCAAATGAGAGGTGGAAGCATCGAATTGGTAATTTTGTTCCGGCAGATTCATCTCGCTGCGTTCCAGATAAATGCAGGTATAACCCAGCGCCGGAACGTGAATTTTGTAGTCCACGAAACCATCTTTGGCGATATAGATCGTACTGCCTTCACCATCGCCGATCCAATATTCTCCATCGGCAGCAGGCAGACGTAAAATCTCTTCCCGCTCCCAGGGCTGGGAATTGAAAACGATATATTTTTCGGTATTTTCTTCAATTTCTCCGGCAAATTTCGCGATCAAATCCGATTCGATTTCTGCCAGTTTTTGCAGATTTTCGGCGCTCAGTTTGTGTGCATCTTTGTAAACCCAGTTGATGGACGAACCGGGAAGAATATCATGGAACTGATCCAGCAGCGTATCTTTCCAGATACGGTCGATTTTGTCTTTGGGCAACTCTCCTGCCAGCACTCCCAGAAATTCCACGTCGTGCAGTTTTTGTTCGAGTTGGCGGTTGTATTTTTTCATCAAAGCCTGCGTGGTGTAGGTACCGCGATGTAGCTCCAAATAAAGTTCTCCCACCCAGACCGGCAATTTTTCAGCAGGAATTTGAGCGATTTTGTCGAAGAATTCCTGGGCGAAAGCGAATTTGAATTTCGGTACGCCTTCCAAATTTTGCTGGCGTAAACCCATTTCGATATGCTCGCGTGAAGGTCCGCCGCCGCCGTCTCCAATTCCATAAAGATTTAGAAATTCATCACAGACATCGTTTTGGGCAAAACGCTTTTCGCTGGCGATCATCTGGGAAGGCAGATTTGCCAGGTTATAATCGTTGGTCGGCAGGAAATGAGTGAGAATGCGTGTACCGTCGATGCCTTCCCAATAGAAGGTGTGATGCGGGAAAAGATTGGTTTCGTTCCAACTGATCTTTTGCGTCATGAAGACATCCACACCGCATTTTTTTAAAATTTGCGGCAGTGCAGCGCTGTAACCAAATACATCCGGCAGCCACAGATTACGCACGTCGATGCCGAATTCTTCCTGATAAAATCTTTTGCCGTACAGGCACTGACGAATCAGCGCTTCGCCGCCTGCCAAATTCATATCCGGCTCCACCCACATGGCTCCCTGAACTTCCCATCTGCCGTCGGCAACAGCTTTTTTAACTCTTTCGTAGAGTTGCGGATAATCGGTTTTCACCCATTCGTAAAGCTGCGGCTGGGAAGCTCCAAATTTGTATTCGGGATATTCCTGCATCAGTTTAAGAGCTGTGGCAAAAGTTCTGCCACCTTTGCGATGAGTTTCCCGCACGGGCCAAAGC
>DAISYT010000423.1:0-1865 GCA_036825175.1 Candidatus Cloacimonadota bacterium | reverse complement strand
ATCGAACGCCAGTTCATACCCCACGTTCCCTGATACAAATCCTGATTTCCATAATGCGTCATCTGGTTTTCCTGCGCATCTTCCTGGTCGGGTGAGTTGTGGTCGTCGGCATAAACGGCTAAAAAAGTAAGCTTCTGAAAGGGATTGAATTCGTAAGTGATTTTTGCCTGGATATCGCCGTATTCGGGAGTGGCGGAAGTTCCCATATCGATAACATCGATCAGATATTTCAGGTAACTGCGTTTGATCGCCAACATCATGGAACCTTTTTTGGAAAGCGGACCTTCGACGATTCCACCGAATCCCATCCAGCTAAAATCGAGCTGACCTTCATATTCGTTGGGATTGCCGTCCCGAAAATCTATTTCCATAATGGAAGAAAGTTTATCTCCGTACAAAGCGGAAAAACCACCGGTGCTGAAAGTTACATCCTCGATGAAATCGACATTCAAGATACCGATGGGACCGCCGGAAGAACCTTGCTGCGGAAAATGATTGATGTTGGGAATCTCGATGTTGTCGATGAAAAATGTATTTTCCATCGGATTACCGCCTCGCACGATCAGGTTATTACTTTGATCGTTTACTTTTGCCACGCCGGGTAAGGAGAGTAAGATACGGCTGACATCGCCGGCAGAACCGGGCGCACGACGAATTTCCTCGTTGGAAAAACTGATCGTACTGGTTGTTTCCTCTTCTGCTTCATCGAAATATCCTATTTCTGCCGAGATACCTTCGATCCGAATCGATTGCCGCGTCAGTTCTCCGTTTATAAAAGTCGTTCTGTCCGAACGCACAATGACATCGGTTTTTGCCTGCGGTTTGTAGCTGATCAGTTGAAACGAAACCGTGTAATTTCCCACCGGAATATCGTAAAAATGATACTGCCCTTTTTCGTTGGTATAAACTCCCTGTTCCAGTTCCACGATGATGACGCTGACGTTGTTCAGCGGGTAATCGTTCTCGATGCTAATTACTCTTCCCATCAGGTTTCCGGTGAGCTTTTCCGCTGCCGGTAATTGCGTAAAAATCAATAAACAAATCAAAATAAATATAATCTTTTTCATGTTTTATTTCCTTTTATAAATGTTGTGTTATTTCACAAAATTATCCATCAAAGTTTGAATAAAAAGCTGCTGTTTTTCTTCGGAATGCAGGTCGAATCCCAAAAAAGAATTGAACAATTCCGGCATCATTCCCGTCATCAAAATAACGGAAAAGACCTGAACAACCGCCAAACGATTTTTCTCATCTTCTTCCGAACGCAAAACGGACGAGATCAAACTGCGAAAATTACTCAGGAAATTATTGAGTTCGGTAACGGTACTTTGTTGATAATCGCTCTGACTGAATATTTTGGCGAAATGCGCTTTGGTCAGGTTAGGATAATTTATAGCGCCCTGCAGAGTGTGTTCCAGAAAACTCTGCAAAGCTTGTTTGGGATCGGTTTGCCAAAGCCCTTCGTAGTCGTTGATATTGTTCACAAAACTTTCCTGCAGGGTGGAATTCATGGCAATCTCCACAAGCTGTTCTTTGCTGCCGAAATGGTAATTGACCGCAGCCACATTTACCCCGGCAGCTTCGGCGATTTTGCGTATCGTCAGGTTCGGAATGCCCACGTTTTCGATCAATTCGATCGTCTGAAAAATGATCCTCTGTTTCACATCGTCACTGCTCATGATCGCTCCTTTTAAACACTTATTTAAAACAACGGTTTGAATATTTTCAAACACGTGTTTGAAGTCAAGAGGTTTTTCTTAGGATTGCTGATATGATATGGAAAATAATTAATAAAGATGGGGTATTTTAAATTATAATCTCGAAATTCAATGATTGATTTTATGCGAATTAGGATCGATAAAACT
>DAISYT010000422.1:0-1874 GCA_036825175.1 Candidatus Cloacimonadota bacterium | reverse complement strand
ATTTGCGAAGCAATTTCTTTGTATTTTTCCATGAATTCCAGACGCCAGGTGGCAGATTCCGGTAAAGGCTCGTTGCTGCCGCGGTAGGGTAAGATGTATTTCAGAAAAATATCGTAAGAATAGCCTTTTGCCCAAGGCAGGTTTTGCCAGGCAGAAAAAGCATCTTCCACATTATGAATGAGAAAATCCGCCGACATTGCGTTCACATCTTCTCTTCTTTCCTCGAGTTTCCACATGAAACTGCCGTGCTCTTTTTCCAGACTGTCCATAGCACACTGAGCTTCCTGAAAATTGGCATAATCGCGAATATTCCAGGGAATGTCGGTTTTATTGGAATCGCAGGCTGTTACGCTCACATAGCAGTGTTCATCCATATTTTCGATCAGGAAAAGTGCGGCGTTCAGTTGTAAGGAATCACCCTTATTTTCAAAATAGCGAATGGCTTTTTTTAGTTCGGAACGGTTCTTTCCAGCGGAATGCAAAACGTCTTCAACCGTTGTAGAATAACGATTTACGCTACAGGAAATCAACGCTATAAGTAGCGGAATGATTAACAAAAATCTCTTCATTTTACCCACAATCCTTTTTTTATTTTTTTTCTGATGTCTATCCAAAAAATTCGGTAAAAGAAGTCAAGAATCTAAAAAAAACCTTAATTCTCAAAGTGAATTTCTGCTGCGTTCTTGTTCTATTTTTTTTTTCTAAACAGAGTAATGCTTTCTGTAATCGTACTCGATACCGGTTTTGCTGCCCTGAGTGATTCCATGGCTGTAAATATACTTTCTCAGCTCGTTCATCCACTTGGTTTTGTTGCCGGAATAATCGCCGATCGCGATCTGCGAATGGCGGATGTTGGAAGTGAAAAGGCGTGAAACGGAGATATTTCCCCGCAAATACGGCAGTAGTTCAGCCAGCATTTTTATGTAGGCGGGAATGCTCAACAGTTCGATCTGACCAGCTTCTGCCGATTCGGCGAGTTTTGTATTTTTATAAACGACCAGATTATGGAATTTGACCTGATTAATAAAATTATTAGCAGAAATGTATTCGATAGTTTGTCTCATTTCGGCTTCTGTTTCACCCGGAATGCCCATGATCAGATGTACTCCCACTTCCAGCCCGGCTGCTCCGCACAGACTGATAGCCGCATCGACATCTTCGAAGCTGTGTCCGCGTTTTAGAAATCGCAGACTTTTATTATGAATGGATTGCAAACCGATCTCGATGGTTACCGGAACCCGGAATGAATTCAATAAATTTACGACATCTTCGTTCACATAATCCGGGCGGGTGGAAACGATCAAGCCGATTATCTCCGGGTGTGAAAGAGCTTCTGCAAATTTCCTTTTTAAAAATTCGATCGAACCGGCGGTGGAAGTTTCATCCTGAAAATACGCCAAAATTGATACATTTCCGCAGCTCTTTTTGATGCGGGGAATTGCCTCGTTCAGTTGCTCGGAAACGGTTTTTCCCTGAGCCTGATATTCTCCGGTAAAAGTCTCGGCGTTACAGAAAATGCAGCCGCCGGTTTTTTCACGATGCGGACACGGCACTCCGGTGCTTAATCCCACCCGAAACACTTTCCTGCCAAATTTCTGCTGCAAATAGGCAGAATAAGTAAAAATACGATATTCTAATCTCTGTTCCATGAAAAGGCAAAATCGAAGCATGAGCGTTGAATGTCAATTTTATCGTGAAGAGTTCTGCATAATTAGTAGAAAAATAGAGTGTATTTTGTAGTAAATGACAACAAAACGTCATGTTGAGGAATTCATGCAATGGTTTTGACGAAACATGAATAGCAGTCATTGCGAATCCCTGCTTCATCGGGATGAAGCAATCTGTTCTCTCGGTTGTTTCAAGATTGCTTCGCA
>DAISYT010000421.1:0-1878 GCA_036825175.1 Candidatus Cloacimonadota bacterium | reverse complement strand
GTGCTGGGAAGGTTAGCCACACAGGTAGCGTCCATTCTGCGTGGGAAAAACAAACCTTATTTCAGTCCACACCTTGATACAGGTGACTTTATAGTTGTCGTCAACGCCGAGAAGGTACGCCTTACCGGTACCAAAGAATCGTATAAAGAATACCAAAGATACAGCGGATATCCTGGTGGAAGAACCGTCACATCATACGATCAGATGAAACGGGAAAAACCGGAAGAAATTATCATTCATGCCGTTAAAGGCATGCTTCCCAAGAACATTCTGGGAAGACAGATAATCCAGAAATTGAAAGTATATGCCGGACCTGAACATCCTCATGCCGGTCAAAAACCGCAAGTATTACAATTAGAAAAGTAGGGAGATCATAAATGCAATATTTTGATGCAATAGGAAGAAGAAAGACATCTGTCGCCAGAGTCCGTCTTACTCCCGGAACCGGAAAAAGAACGGCAAACGATCGAACCATGAAAAACTATCTGGGAAGAGAAACCCTGGAGATGATTATCGAACAACCCCTCAAATTAGTCGAATTGTCCGATAAAGTCGATATCAATGTTAGAGTGGAAGGTGGCGGACTTTCCGGTCAGGCAGGAGCCATTCGCCACGGTATCGCCAGAGCTCTTTGCAAATATGATGAGGAACTGCGTACTGTCCTGAAAAAGGAAGGATTCCTGACCCGTGACCCCCGTATGGTGGAAAGAAAGAAAGCCGGTCAGCCTAAAGCCAGAAAAAGATTCCAGTTCTCAAAACGTTAAGATTTTATGGCTTTTTCCGAATTTATTTCGGAATGAGTATAGAAAAAAACTGCCGGGAAAGTGCATAACGGTGTTCCGAGACGATTCGGGATTTATTTGCAGTTAATTCCGGGCAGAATTGAAAACCGTAAACAAGGAGAAGTAAATGTCTGTAGTTACAATGAAAGCACTCTTGGAGAGTGGCGTTCATTTTGGTCACCAAACTCACAAGTGGAATCCCAAAATGGACAAATACATCTTCATCAAAAGAAACGGTATCCATATTCTCGATCTCAAACAAACCCTCGATGCTGTAAATGAAGCTTATATGTTTGTGAAAGAAGTGGTTAGCAAAGGTGAAGATATTCTGTTCGTAGGAACAAAAAAACAAGCTAAAGAGGCTATCGAAGAAGCTGCCAAAAAATGCAGCGCTCACTTCGTAAGCAATCGTTGGTACGGCGGAATGCTTACCAATATGAAAACTATCCGCAACAGTATCGAAAAACTCGACTATTACGAGCAAATCGTGGAAGACGGCACCATCAATAGCTTTACTAAACTGGAAGCGATAAAGATGAAGAAAAATTACGACAAAATTCTGGAAGGTCTCGGTGGTATTCGTGCCATGGACAGACTGCCCGGCTGCATTTTCATCGTCGATATCATCAAAGAAAAAATCGCAGTTCACGAAGCTCGTAAATTGAACATTCCCATCGTGGCAATGGTCGATACGAATGCCGATCCCGATCTGGTGGATTATGTAATTCCTGCTAATGACGATGCAATCAGAGCGATCCATCTGATCGCCGATGTGATGGCAAATGCTGTGATCGACGGCAAACAGA
Organism: Candidatus Cloacimonadota bacterium; assembly: GCA_036825175.1. Classification (GTDB taxonomy): domain Bacteria; phylum Cloacimonadota; class Cloacimonadia; order Cloacimonadales; family TCS61; genus B137-G9. The sequence continues at coordinate 290 of DAISYT010000421.1, read as the reverse complement.
GCCTGATGGAAGGCGCCGATATTACTCCTCCGGAAGAAATCGCCAAAATCGAAGAACCGGAAGAAGACGATGACGAAATGATCGAAAAGAAAGAAGCTCCGAAAAAAGAAAGAACAGAAAAAAAGAGACCACCCCGCAAAGAACGTTCGGAAGAAGCTTCGGAATAACTCATTGAGTTATTGCATTTTACAACAAGGAGAGACCGCGGTCTCTTCTTGTTGTATCAAAATTAAGAAAAAAGGCTTCTGCAAAATAAGCAGAAAATAGAGTGGAATTTTTATGAAGAAGTA
>DAISYT010000420.1:0-1882 GCA_036825175.1 Candidatus Cloacimonadota bacterium | reverse complement strand
CGATAAAATGGAAAAGACCGAGATCAAGATCAATGATTACTATGTTTATCAGGAACTTTTCTGGAAATACTTGCTGCTGGCTTGTGCTTTGTTGATCATCGAATTTCTGTTCCGGGTTGTGTTCAGAAAAACCATGCCATAAGTTCATTACAAAGTTTTTTTAGATAGAAGTGAAAAAATAACAATACGTCATGTTGAGAAACTCATCTTGCTGTTTTGACGAAACATGAGTATCAGTCATTGCGAATCCCTGATTCATCGGGGAGAAGCGATCTGTTCTTTCTATTGTTTTAAGATTGCTTAGCAAAAAGAAAAATCCAGAAGAACAACTCGCAATGACCCTCTCCTTGAAAATGGCTTCCATCGGTAAAATTCTGTCATTAAACCTTTTCAAGGTTGAAGCATCTTCGTCGATGCGAATGAAAGAAACCTGCCTTCGCTCAAGCTTCGGCAGGTAAACGTCGGAATGACAATAAGTTTTCATGTTGATTTAGAAAGCTTCTACTTTGACAAGATCGACATGGCGTTTTATAAGGGAATTTATGAAGGAATGGAATTGAAACTCTGAAAATCTCTCTTCCATTTACTGATGAAGAAACTCCTTATTTTCTCCCTGTTAAGGGAGATACAGAGGGTTGTTCTTGCAATTGAGACTTTCAGAGTAAGTTGAAGGATTTTTACCTTGAAAGTGCTAAGTAGAATGAAAAATGAAAGAAGCCTTTTCAAGGTTGGAGCATTCTTCGTCGATGTGAATGAAAGAAACCTGCCTTCGCTCAAGCTTCGGCAGGTAAAGCTCAGAATGAAGTAACTAAATTCAAATAAAAATTAAGAAAAAAGGAGGAAGCATGAAGAAGCATTTAATCGTTTTTTTCGCCGTACTTTTGGCTGCCAATCTGGTTGCCATCGGGTCAAAAATCACGTCTGTTACCGTGTATTCGGATCGGGCACTGATCACTCGCACTGCCACGTCGCACTTCGATCAAGGCGAACAGAAAATCGTTTTCGATAACTTACCCGATAATCTGGATGAATCCAGCGTGCAGGTAAGCGGAAAGGGAAATGCAGTCATTCGTAATGTAACGGTAAAAACCGAGCAGATAGCCACCATTTCCAATGAGCAGAAAAAGACTTTGAATGACAAACTTCTTCAATTGCAGGATCAGAAAAGCATCCTGCAGGATGCTCTGAATCTGGCGACCGACGAAAAGCAGGTTGTGAAGAATATTCTAACCAAGATTACTTCGGTTACGGACGAGAGTAATACTTCCTCTTTCAATCCGGAAAACTGGATGCAGATGATGGATTTTTACCATAACAAAAATGAAGCCATCGATCTGGACATTCGTACCAAAAATATCGAGATCAGAAATATCGATGCGGAAATCGCTAAGGTGCAGCGTCAAATTCGGAATCTTGGAAAAGACGATGCCAAAGCCAAAAAATCTGTGGAAGTAACTGCGGATGTAACGGCAAACGACGATCTGACGCTCGATCTTTCCTACCTCGTGCCCGGACCGCATTGGCAGCCTTCCTACGATCTGCGGGTCGATTCCAACCAGAAAACGATGAACATCACCTACAAAGGCAATGTTTATCAAGCCACGGGAGAAGATTGGAAAGACATAGATTTGAAACTTTCTACTGCCAGACCCAGTGTCGGCGCTCAACCACCGGAATTAACTCCTCAAAATCTAAGCATTCAAAAATCCCAAAGATATCTCGCTAAATCACAACCACAACAGCATGGTGGAATGTCAAACACGATTGCTTACTCCATAGACGGTATGTCTGTTGCCGAAGATATGGCTGAAGCCGAAATTGGATATGCAGGTTCGTCTGTTTCTGCCGGAGCCACTTCCGTTGTTTTCTCCATCGACGGATC
>DAISYT010000419.1:0-1882 GCA_036825175.1 Candidatus Cloacimonadota bacterium | reverse complement strand
TGAATGAGTTCCTCAACATGACGGCTTATTGTCATATTTAAAACTATAGAAAAGGCTAATTGCCAGGATGCTTCTGAGGGAAGTCTTTTCAAGTTTTATCTATTCCTTCATTTCTATTTTCTGTTGCTGCAAAGATGCATTCCGGCTGAAGATACGATCGAAATCGTTCCAGAAGGCAAAGACCATCAAAAACACGAGTAAAAAAAGTCCGAGGTTTTGCAGAATGATCTGAACCTTCAAAGAAAGCGGTTTACGGAAGACGCCTTCGATGCAGCAAAACAAAATCTGACCGCCATCCAAAATGGGAATGGGCAACAGATTCATGATCATCAGCATGAGACTGATATAAGCGATAAAGGTGAGAATAATATCCCAGCCTTTACCGATGGTTTGCTGACTCATCGTGTAGATCATCACCGGTCCGCCGAGGTTGCTTTTGATGGCATTCGGATGAGCGACGAGTTTGAAAAGCATGGTATAATTCAGGTAAACGAAATTTACGGTGTAAAGCGAGCCGTAAGTAACCGATTCCAAAAAATTGTATTTTTCCACGATCTTAACCGGCGAAGGCATGGTGATACCGATGACTTTATTTTCCTGGTACAGATCGGTTTCCAATGCCAGTGTTTTTTCAAATTCGTGATCTTCCCGCCGAATGGTGAGTTGAACGGAATTGCCGGAATTATTTGTGATCAGTTCCCGCATTTCATACCAATCTTTCACCGGTTCGCCATTCACTGCCAGAATTTCGTCGCCTTCCATCAGACCGGCTTTATAGGCAGGAAGTCCCGGGCTTACTTCGCCGACCATGGCAGGAATATACGGTTTAACGCCTTCATACCAAAAAGCAGGCTGCAAAGGAGGTAGTTGCAGCGTTTTCGTCTCTCCGTTTCTCTGCAGTTCTATTATATTTTCTTGGTTTTCATTGCTGTTCTGGATGATCTGATTCCAACCCTGAATTGCTTTTTCATTGATTTTTATGATCACATCTTGGGGTTGAAAATAGGAAGAATATTCGTCCGTAACGCTACCCACGACAGGATTTTGATCTTCAAAATGACGTCCGATGGCAAAGGAAGTAATGAAAAGCAAAAGTGCAAAAATCAGGTTCATGAACGGTCCGGCAAAAGCGATTACAGCACGCTGCCACCAGGTTTTGGAACGAAAAGCATGAGCGGTGTCAGTAATCTCTTCATCCGGATTTTCACCTTTCATTTTTACATAACCACCCAGCGGAATCAGGGAAATCATGAATTCGGTATTCCATTTGCGAAAGGAAACCAGCTTTTTACCGAATCCGATCGAGAATTTTTCGATCTCCACACCGAACCAACGGGCAGCCAGATAATGCCCCGTTTCATGCACCAACACTAATATACCCAAGGCGACAATTGCACCGATAATCGTCCACATAGTTTTTCCTAACTATCTTATTTGGCGGCTATTGCCGCAACTTGTCCCACTTCCGTTTTTATCGTGCGCAGGTCAAGTTTTTTGAGAGGAACATGTCAGCACTTCAGCATGTCAGCACTTCAGCGACTCAGCATTTCAGCTTGTCAGCATTTCAGCATGTCAGCTTATTAGCAGGTTAGCCCTTAGCAGGTTGGCTGGTTAGCCTGGTGGACGTTCCTAACGAAAAGAGATGACGTTCCCGTTGAGATCATCAGGAAAGTGCTGAAAAATCACTTACAAAATTTTTTATTGACTCATTCTCTCAGGAAGTAATTTCAAGCCATGAATGAAATAAAAACAAATGAACGAGAATTAGCCGGTAAAGTGGCGCAGTACGAATATGGAATTTATAGAAGACCCAAAAAAAAGATAGTTTTTTAACTCATCTTGCTGTCCTTCTCTTCGTCGCCAGTTCGAAAAGAAGGAACAT
>DAISYT010000418.1:0-1924 GCA_036825175.1 Candidatus Cloacimonadota bacterium | reverse complement strand
CTTACTTACTGTGTTAAAAAACAATATCCGTATTTTCGGTCAAGATTTTAAGTTGATGCACTCTTAGCGAATAAATCGTATATTGCAGATAATTATTCTGATGGACTCGATCCCAAAATATAGCTAACAGTTGATTTGTGGCTTTCAACCTTGAAAAGGCTTAAATGTGAGATTACCTTTGATCGAAGCTATTGCAAGGTTTACTATATCAACTTTTGAAATCTCTGGTTTGAGAAATCTTCAATTTGGCATAATCGTAGATACTCAGCCAAATGGCGTGGAATGGCTTTACCGCTCGCTCCTGCACAAAAAGCAACGGAATAATTGCCGTCCAGCGAGCCGCTGCACCGATCGCAAAAATGATCTGTTCCGGTTCGACTTCATAGCCCAAAAGCAGATGACTTTTCGGGAAAAAGAAACCGGTAAGCAGTGTTGAGAACATCATGCTGATGCCGGTGATGGCGCCGAATACTCCCGAATAAACCTGAGCTTGTTTTTTAGGAGCGATGGACAGAACGAAATTGGTCATCACAATACCGGTGGCACTCCACATCACACCGGAAGAAACCGCTTCAAACCAAATGAGTGTATGTTGTTCTGCCTGCATGAACAGCCAGAAAGTAGGATTCAATCCACCCAGAAAGATACAAAAAATCATGGTGACTTTATTACCGAAGCGATCGATGAACTTTCCCCAGAAATTATAAGAAAACAGCGATACAATCGTATTTATGGAACCGTAAATCTGAATCTCAAACATGCTCATTTTCAGTTTGTCGATCATAAAAGGTCCCCAAAAAGCACTACCGATGCCCACTGCCAGCATCCACCAGATTCCAAACAGCAGGAGCAGCAGAAAATTTTTATCTTTAAAAGGGGCGGCATAAACCGTTCTCAGTTTTTCTCCGGCAGTAACAATTTTACTTTTTTCCGGCTGTTTGTTCAGAATGAATAATCCGACCAGACCGATCAAAGAAGCCACTACGAACAAGCCACTTAAAAAATATGCCTGATTTCCCGGTTGGAAAAACTTCTGCCAATGCAGAAATTGCAGGTAAGAATGCTGCAATCCTTTGCTGCCGTGTTCGAAAAGATCGACGTGAAAGCTGACCAGATAACCAACGATGAGACCGATGATCAAAAAAATCTGGTTTCTTTTGGAGAAAAATCTACCGCGAAAACGGTTGGGAATGATGTCCGAAATCCAGGCAATCCAAACATTTCCGGAAATGGACTGAAAGCCCTGACTGATCAGAAACAAGATCAGGATGAACCAGATGCCGTGTGCATGATTGGTAAAAAGCAGGCTAATCCCGATCAGCAAAGTCAAGCCTCTGCCAATGCCTGCCGTGGTGATGCAGGTTTGTTTGCGTTGCGTTAGTTTATGGGTAATGGCAACGCCCACGGGTTGAAAGATGGCGCTAAATTGCCCAATGGCGGCAAGAATGGAAAAATGCAGCGGAGAAGCGCCCAATAACCAGAGAAATTTGGTTACAAAGATAGTGCCGTTAGCCGAAAGAATACTGTAAATATGAGCAAATGCACCTTCTAGAATCGAGATACGAAACGTCTTTTGTATCGTCGAATTTTCCGATTTGTGGCTAATCTTTCTCTGCTTCCGGTTCATTCTCTCTCACTTTCCTATTTTTCTCAAGCCGATCTATCTTCCGTCTGTCAGACTCGGAATGTCATCGGCAAGATGGTGTAAAAATTGTACCGTTATCGGTGTGTCAAACAATTTTTGTGTGGGATGGAACAGATTGAAAAATAAGCAGAAAGAATCAGAATGGACGAAGATAAAAAAAAGTGGCAAAATCAGGAAAATGTAATATGCTTTAAACATAAAAGGAGAAATAATATGAAAAAAGAAATGCTGTTTTTAGCTGTCGGGTTCCTGCTTTTTGCCGGTTGTGCGAACTTCCCA
>DAISYT010000417.1:0-1932 GCA_036825175.1 Candidatus Cloacimonadota bacterium | reverse complement strand
GTAACACAAAGCTTGACAGCGATCCGTTCCTAAATAGCTTGTCTCTCCAAAAGGAGAAAACAATGGCTGATTTTAATGTGCAAATAGGAATGAGGATTAAAAAGTTGAGAGAGAGAACCGGGCTTTCGCAAGAGCAGTTTGCCATGAAACTCGGTTTGCGCAGAGAAGCCGTTACCAATCTGGAAAGCGGTAAACGCAAAGCCACGGCAGAAGAATTACTGAAGATTTCGCAAGTTCTCAATATCTCTGTCGATGTTTTATTTAATCCCGAAAAGGACATTTCCGTGATCCTGGAAAAGGAAGAAAATCCTCTAGAATCGAAACCGGAAATGCGCATCAGCGTTCCTCAGAAAAATCTAAAAAAATTCAAAGAAGTACTGCTTTATATTCTCAATAAAATCGGTTCCAAGCCCAATATCGGCGAGACGGTTCTTTATAAAATCCTTTATTTCATCGATTTCGATTACTATGAAAAATACGAAGAACAACTAATCGGAGCTACTTATCAGAAGAATAATTACGGTCCCACACCCAAAGAATTTATCAGGATCGTGAACGAAATGGAAGGCAAAGATTTGCGAAAAATAAAAGACGAATATTTCAAATATCCGCAAACCAAATACCTGCCTCTGCGTGAACCGGATTTGTCGGTTCTTTCTGCCCGGGAAATGCAAATGATCGAGCAGGTTATTACCCGTCTTGGTGACATGAATGCATCGCAGATCAGCGAATATTCCCACGGCGATGTTCCCTGGCTTACCACCGAAGATGGAAAAATCATCGATTATGAAAGCGTGTTTTATCGGACAACACCGTATTCGGTAAGAGATTAATCGATGCAGATCGAGTTTTCAGCAGAATTTCAAAGTGATTTAAAAAGCCTGAAAAAACGGTTTCGTACTTTGGATACCGACCTGCAGACTTTCATCAAGATTCAGATAAAACTCTTCCACGAACTGAAACTCGATAATCAGGGAATCATTGAGATTGCCGGTTTGGGAATAGAAAATCCCAAAATCTATAAAGCCCGCAAATTTGCCTGCTGTTCGTTGAAAGGAACCGGCTCCCGCAGTGGAATCAGGATTATTTATGCTCATTTTCCGGATTTGGATAAAATCGAATTTATCGAGATTTATTACAAAGGCGACAAAGAAAATGAGGATCGGGAAAGGATAGAGAGGAAATTGAAGACTCTTCTCAAATTAGATTAGAAAAACCAGAATATGAGAACAAGAAAAAATTCTTTGCGTTTGAACAATTTCGATTATTCTTCTCCTGGAATGTATTTTATTACTGTTTGTGCTCAAAACAGAATGGAAATCTTTGGCGAAATAAATAATGAAAAAATGATTCTAAACGATTTTGGTTTAATCGTTCAAAAATATATTCGAAATATTTCATCAGAACGCATCAGAATCGAAGAATTTATTCTGATGCCGAATCATGTTCATATATTAATTTCCATTATTGCAGGGGCGGTTCATGAACCACCCCTGCAAAGAAGACAGATGTTGATTCCGAAAATAATTGGTAAATTCAAAATGCAATCCGCAAAAGAAATAAATATAATTCGCAAAACGCCAGGAATGAGAGTCTGGCAGCGTGGATATCACGATCACATCGTCAGGAATATGGATGATTGTATTAAAATAAAACGTTATATTTTAGATAATCCCGGAAATTGGTTTAAAGATAAGAATTTTTCGGAGATGTAATCATGTCCCTTCCCCTCTGGATGACCGATTTCATACAAAACTACGGAACGATTGCGTTGTTCATTACCTCGTTCATCGCGGCTACTATTGTTCCGGCAAGTTCGGCAGCGATTTTATTGGCAGCATTGGCAGGTGGAGCTCCGGCAATTCCGGCTTTCATTGCCTGTTCGGTGGGTAATAGTCTGGGTTGCGCAGCCAATTACTGGATCGGTTATTG
>DAISYT010000416.1:0-1935 GCA_036825175.1 Candidatus Cloacimonadota bacterium | reverse complement strand
AAGCTTCCTGCTGATTGGATGGCTCCATCGCCGGCATCAAAGTAAGTTTGGCATAAAAACGGGAATCCTGCTCATTTTGCGAGGAATGCATGGAAGGATCGTCTGCCACAGCCACGATAACTCCTCCGTTTGCTCCCGTTAGAGCGGAATTTACATAAGCATCGGCTGCCACATTCAAGCCGACGTGTTTCATGGTAACGATCACACGTTTTCCGGCATAAGACATACCCAAAGCCTCTTCCATGGCGGTCTTCTCGTTTGCCGACCAGGTTCTGTGCACATTTCTTTCGATTGCTTCGCGATCTTTTTGAACATATTCCACGATTTCGGTAGAAGGTGTTCCGGGATAGCCGTAAGCACCGGATAATCCGGCATCCAGCACTCCTTGAGCAACCGCTTCATCGCCCAATAGCATTAACTTCTTCATAAATTGCTCCTTTTTTTTATTATGATTTTCTGGCTTCAACAAATTTTATTCAGCTAAATTTTACAAGTTTTTTATCCGATATTTACCGACAGCCTTACAATTATTTTGGCAGGAAGGCTTTTTGTTTGACACTTTCCATCACACAATAAATCTTGAAATGGCTGTAAATTAATAAAATATAAGCGATGGAAGTGAGTTGAGTGATTTGATGATGGAGAAAATCGATGAAGAAGAATCAGGAATTTTTTAAACGATTTGAAGAATTTGCCAAACGTCACAAACTTTTTAAGCCAGGTGAGAAAATACTTGTTGGGTTTTCCGGTGGTGCCGATTCGACGGCACTTTTGCTGGCATTGTGGCATCTGAAATCGATTTTCGGATTCTCGCTTCTGGCTGCTCATGTCAATTATCGGTTACGTGGAAAAGATTCCCAACTCGATGAAGAATTTGTTCGGGATTTTTGTTTTGAACGCAATATCTCGCTCGTGGTGAAGAACGTAAATCTGCCTTCCGGCGGCAATATGGAAAATCAGGCAAGAGAGATTAGATTTTCTTTTTTCGATAAATTGAGAAAGCTCTACAAAGTCGATAAAATAGCTTTGGGACATAATAGAAAAGACCAGGCGGAGACCATGCTCTTCCGTCTGTTCCGGGGCAGCGGTTATGCCGGCATCAAAGGCATCTCCCCCATTTCCGGCAATATCATTCATCCCATTCTCTGCTTCACGCGGGAAGAAATAGAAGCATACCTGCAAAATGAAGGCATACAATGGCGCGAAGATAAAACGAATTACGAGAACATTCACAGCCGCAATAAAATAAGGAACGAATTGCTTCCCTGGCTGCAAAAAAACATGAACAATACTATCGTGGATAAGCTCTACAATACAGCTTCTATCTTTTCCGATACGGACGATATTCTGGAAGAACTGGCTCGTCGACGTTTGCTGAAAGCTCAATTAATTCACAAAAAAAACGAATATCATCTCAGCTTGACCGTCATCATGAAAACCCGACCGGTACTGCGTTTCTACCTGTTCAGAAATGTATATGCCATCTTAACGGAACAAAAGCAGGATTTTTATACCAGCCATTTCGATGAGATCGAAGCGATCCTGCCGGCAGAAGGCAGTAAACAGGTGGAATTGCCGCATCAGATCGTGGTTCGGAAAGAATATCAGCGACTCGTTTTTTTAGTTCGTGAAGACCTGACCGCCACCGATGTGAACAATGTAAAAGAAATCTCCGCTTTGCGCAACAGAATCACCTTTGAAGATACACGCATCATCATGAAAAAATTGAAAAAGCAGCCCCTAAAAAGAAATCCCTTCGAAGACCGGGAAGTCGCTTTCATCGATCTCGACAAAACCTCTTTTCCGCTTACGATCAGACATCGACAACCGGGTGATCGTTTTATACCGCTGGGCATGAATAATTGCAAGAGATTGAAGGATTTTTTCATTGACGAAAAAATCCCGAAATTCGACAGGGATAAAGTTCTTATCTTC
>DAISYT010000415.1:0-1957 GCA_036825175.1 Candidatus Cloacimonadota bacterium | reverse complement strand
GGAGAGCCGGTACCGGTTCCCATTCCAATCAGGTTGCCATCCACGGAAAGAGCGATCAAAGCTCCTTCGTTGGCGGATACTGTGAAGGTACTTAATCCACTTAAAAGAACCGGATCATGTACTACGGTCAAATTCTGCGGAACTTCCGAATAAAGCTGTGTGAAAGCATCGCCATGCATGTGGAACAAATTGTAAGTCACTTCTTTATTGGATGTGTTATAGGGCCAGCCGGATTGTTGCAGGAAATATTTACCGGAGGCATTACCAAATGCCGGGAAAAGTCCCCGCTCGGTCGGAGTGGTGCCATAATCCGGCATGAAGTTCGGCCACATATTATCGAACATTCCCCAAACATAGGTGTCATTCACGAAAGAATAGGAAACTTCGGAAGCTGCGATTAAACCTAATGCTCCCGAATTCTGTCCGTTGTAAGTGTAACGATGGAATTTCTCAGCCAAACATTCGTTGCTCCAGTTATATTTTCCGGTCAGACAGTTGATCGAGAAGACGAATGTCAGGTCGGTATTGGTCAAACCGTTTACGTTGGAGTTGCTGTAGGAAGGTTCTCCCCACAGGGTTTCACCACCGTGGTCACGATGCTGAAGAATGAAAGCGCCATTGTTGATTGCATTGTTGACAAGGGTGGCATTTCCACCTGACCAGCCACCTAATTCTGCCGGAGTGGTAGGAATATATCCCACGCCACTCGGACCAAAATAGTTAACCACAGTCGCAGTATTGGTAGCGGTCGACCAGGTGGTGGAAGGTGAGCCGCTGTAAATAGCATTGATACGTACCGGTGCTTTACCTTCCACATTCAGGAAGTAACCGCCGACTGCTTCAGAGCAAATCTGGAACCAGCGTTCCGTCTGCCAGCCCAAAGCTGTAATCGGATTATTGTAGAAATTCGGATTCGTAGGCGGATTACGCTCGTAATCCAAAGCCTTGGTCACCATCGTGTTCAGATGTGTTTCATTCTGAGCGGTCATACGTGCCAAGATCACATCCGGCATACTGTTATTGCTGACGTCGGCATAGATATTATCCGAAACGCAGTAATTATCCCAAATCGGGGATACAACTGTGTTACCGGTGGTGCCGTAATCTCCGATGAGCAAAATTGCCGAGGGAGCAGGATCCCAACCGGTGCCGGGTGCCATGATGCTGTTAATGTAACTTTCGATCGTATTGGCATTGTTGGCGCCAATCTCCGTCGTGGTCTTGATTATCGTGGAAATGCCCTGTTCCTGACGGAAGGTTTTGATCGAATCTGCCCAGGCTAAAAATGTAGCATCGTCGGGGCAGATGATCAGATAATCGGCTCCGTCTCGAGAATTCACACGCGTCGAATAATCGATTGCCGGCAGTGATTCGTGATTCAAAAAGATATCCGAAAAGATCGGATCCCACCAACGGCTGCGCAGATTATCCGCACCAAAATGTCCGTTCCCGCCTACAAAGTTGACTTCCAATTCGATATCACGATAAACTACCAATTCCTTGGTGACGGGATTGTACTGGAAAGGTGTGATGCCCAACATCACGGCTTCCACTCCGCGGATGAGCGTCTGCTCGCCCAACTGGATCGGGTTTGCCGGATAGTAGGTGTCGCTGCCGTAAACTGTCATGTCCTGGATGAATTCGAGCGGATCATCATTCGATTCCAAAGGAATGATCGGAGCCGGAGCTACGTTCACATTCTGATAAACTTCCGTGCGAGTGGCAATTATGTTCAACTGGGCTCTGGCACCCTGAGGTAAGGCCAGATAGCGTCCGTTACCGGGAAGATTCGGACAGCCTTCTTCGTTGAACAGAAGAGTTCCCGGCAGATAAATATTCTGCATCTCTTCGCCATTGATTTGAGCTCGTTCCATCGTGAAACTGTCGATGGAAAAAGTTACATTCACGCCATTGTCTCTAAGTTGGTTTACATTAAATCCTGCTGCGGACCAACTAT
>DAISYT010000414.1:0-1964 GCA_036825175.1 Candidatus Cloacimonadota bacterium | reverse complement strand
AAAATTCGATTTTCAGCTGGCTGAAATAAATTTGGCGAAATACCCCTTGGCTCTGTCAGGTGGATAGTCAAATTCAAGAATTTTCTTTATTACTTTTGGGAAACTATCCTTTCAAAGCATAAATGAGAGCGGTGGTAAGTTTCAAAATATCCTGATTGGTTTTCTCCAAAGTCTCTGCCAGATGTGATGCGATTTCCATCAGGATTTTCGTGCTGATCTGCGGATATTTGTGGGAGATTACCTGGAAATCGCAATGTTTCAAACAATAAAGCTGACAATCGGTGACAGCTTTGCAGGAAGCAGTTCGTTTTTGCTTTCCCAATAAGCCAACTTCGCCGAAATGATCGGCGTTCGCGGCTTTCAAGCGGACAAACGTTTTGTCGATTTTTTCCTGTTCGTCGATCATCGACATCTGGCGGGAAATTTCCACTTCGCCTTCGTGAAGAATGTACATTTCATCGCCTTCTTCCGCTTCGGTGATGATGGTTTCACCTTTTCGGAATTTCCTGATGCTCAGAAGTGCGGAGATGATTTTCAATTCGTCCTGGGTTAAATCTTTAAATAATTTTACTTTTTTCAAAAAAGCCGGATCCATGATTTTCCCCTTCCTACAAAACTATTGCTTTGTCCGATTCCTGAATCAGGTAATCTTTTGCCGGTTTTATTTTGATGTTATTCATGGCATCTCCCGGATTGAACTGTTTGCCGGAAAGCTCGAATTGCTGTTTGATGAAGCGGTCGATGCTGGATGAATCGTCGGAAAGAATGTCGTCGATGGAGACTTCCGGGTAGATGGAAACGAGTCCTAAAGTCAGATAGCCGGCATGATCGCTAAAATAATTACACAATTCGCCGTAAGTCTTTCCGATCAAATCTTTGGGAATGTCCGCTTCTTTGAATCCTTTGCCTTCCGTATTGCGCAAAATAGCCTGCAAAAAATCCGGAACTGCCGGACTGATCGCGGAATATCCCAATAAATTCCCGCCCAGATCATCGAAAATAATCACATTCTGGATTTTCTGTTTGTGCAGATTCGGCAGATATTTACTGTCGTGCAACTGAATGCTGATCCTGCCTTTCATTTTCAGGTAAGTAAGATTATGAGCGGCGATGATCGTGCGTTCATCGGAAGGCGGTGTATTTTCTTTGCTTTCATCATATAGCAAGATCACGTGTTTGGCTTCGCCGGCATTGGCTTTCAGCAATATTTCCTGATTGGTAAAATCTCCCCGGATGAAACCGATATCCAGCTCATGATATTGATTTTGCAACGATGAAATCTTACTTTCGTCCAACTCGTTCAACAAAACCACATTGAGAATTCCGGATTCATGTTTATCTATGAATTCCAGGATTTTACCGGCGCTTTTGTTCCAACCGCAGATCAGAATATGATTTTTATCTTTAATCTTGTTCAAACCCTTACGCTCCTTGATTTTTCTATCGACCAGATTACTGGCGATGTAGGCTGTGAAAGTGGAAAAAATGATAAATCCCAAAAAAATAAAAATAATGCCGATAATGCGACCCCAGAAAGTGATCGGTACTTTATCGCCGTAACCCACTGTGGTAATGGTGACCAAAGCCCACCAGATCGCATCGAAAAAGCCGGTGATGTTGCCGGTTTTGTATTCAAATGCCAAGACACCGATCGCTCCTGCTAATATGACGATCAAAATGATGCCCAAACTCAAAATGAGGATCCATTTTTTCTTACCGAAATAACGATCAGCTTTTCTGTTATATTTCATTCTCATCTCTTCTCTTTTTTCTCGGCAAACTCTGTAAGTTCTTCGTTTATTTGCAAGTTTTTTATTTTCAGGCAGAAAGCCCGATTTTTATTTGACAGAAGCAGCCGGATCGAATTGTTGAATAATCATGAGGTAAGAAAATGAAAGTATTAGTAACGAGACGATCGGCTTTGAGAGTGGTTGGCATGCAGATCACGACCACTGTAGAAGAAA
>DAISYT010000413.1:0-1966 GCA_036825175.1 Candidatus Cloacimonadota bacterium | reverse complement strand
CAGGTTTTACCGATTCCGCCGAAGACCAGCAGCCCGGATTGGTTGTCGGTCGTAATGGTGCGGTAATGAAAAGTGGCTCCCAGATGGTAATTGAAGGTCGGTGCTTCCTGTCGATAATAGGTTACGTTCACAGAATTCCAATCGCCGTAAACATCGTAAGGATCGAGATATTCGTAAATGTAGCTGGCTTCGAGACGATTTAAGAAAACATCGGCAGCTGCCGGTAAGGCAACTGCCAGAATAATCAGAACGGTTAAATATCTGATATTTTTTCTCACCAGGTTATCCTTTTTTTGAATATATGAGATACGTTTTTGGGATAGTGTGTCAGGTAATCTTCCACTTCTTTGGAAGTGAGAAATTCCAGCACTCGGTCGGCAGTTTTGCCGTCGCCGAAAGGATTATCCAATTTAGTCAGTTCTTTATAAAAATCCACGTCTTCGTTCAATTTGGCAAAGGTGGCATGGATTTTCTGAATATTCGTTCCCACCATAAAGCCCAGACCGTATTCCACCACTTCCGGTCGTTCGGTGTCTTCTCGCAGGATGATGACAGGTTTGTGCAGACTGACCACTTCTTCCTGAATGCCGCCGGAATCGGTGAGGATAAGATGCGCTTTATTAAGGAAATAGAGCATGGTAGGATAAGTGAGCGCTTCCACAAATTTCAGATTTTTGGATCTGGTTTTCATCTCGTTGAAAACGATTTCCCTAACGTTGGGATTTTTATGCAGAACCCAGATGAAAAGCAGATTGTCATATTTGGCAGCCAGTTCTTTCATCGCGCGGCAAATTCGTTTAAGCGGCTGTCCGATATTTTCCCGACGATGCGAAGTAATGATCACCAGTTTTTTGTTCGCCAGCATCTCGTCCATATCGTTGTCGTGATTATATTTATGGATTTCGGCGAGCGCTTCTTGCTCGTCCACACGTTTTAATGCCATATTGGCGGCATCCACGATGGTGTTTCCGGCAACGACGATTCTGTCTTCCGGAATGCCTTCTGCTAATAAATTCTTACGGCTGTTTTCCGTAGGAACGAAATGAAAATCGGCTAGATTGGAAACCAAACGGCGGAACATTTCTTCCGGAAAAGGCGAAAATTTGCGGTAGGTTCGTAACCCGGCTTCCAGATGTAAAACCGGTTTTTGCAGAAGAAAAGAGGTAAAAGCTGCGGCATAAGTGGTAAAGGTATCACCCTGAACGATTACGATATCGGGATTTACCGCACGGATAATTTGTCCGATACGACCGGAACGGCGTTCTTCCGTCATATTCAGCATGGCTCGTTCATTAAAGTCGGGGGTGATCTTGAAGAATTTGATGACGTCGTCTGCCAGCTCGTCATGCTGTCTGGTGTGGAAGACCCGCACTTCCATTTTTTCGCTTAATTTGAAGATAACCGGAGCAAGCTTGATAATCTCCGGTCTTGTTCCAAAAATGATTAAAGCCTTCATAGTTTCATCCTTTTCTCCGCCAATTTTATAATAATCTGCTGTTCCGGCGGATAATTATATTTTATTTCATACAACGCATTAAATTTTTCCCAAAGCTGCTTTTTGAGTTCCGGTCGATCATCCAACAGACCGAAAGCGATGGGAAAAAGTTGGGCTAAAGCATCCGGATAGAAAATATTCCAGTCGGAATTATGGAAGCCAGCCTCGTCGAGCGCCCAGTAAAAATTTTGTTTTACCTGATTGAAATAGAGACTTAAAATACTGCTTTTTTGTGTGCGAGCTATGTTCGTATAAAGATCCTTTTCCTTCCATTCCAGCGATGTTGCCAGCCGCATTACCGCCTGTAAACCACTGTAAACTTCACAATTATCCATCAGGTATTTAGCGTCTGAATTTGGTATGGCAGATGTCAAGCCATTTTCATCGCGTAAATAGACAATCGTGTAAGTTATGTCTGCTATTTGTTTTTGGCATTTCTGTAGGAAGGCTTTATCCTGGCTGAATTCAAAG
>DAISYT010000412.1:0-1968 GCA_036825175.1 Candidatus Cloacimonadota bacterium | reverse complement strand
ATTCTGAAAATGACGACTCTGCAAATTCCGGGCATCCCGGCGGCTCCATGTCCACCCTCGATTATCTGCTCACACTTTATCACATGATCGACGTCGATCCCCAATACCCGCATCGGGAAAATCGTGATCGCGTGGTGATCAGTCACGGACACGTCTCCCCCGCCGTTTATTCTGTTCTGGGCATTATGGGATTTTTCAATGCCGCCGATGCCATCGCTCAATTCCGTTTAGCCGGCAGCATTTTTGAAGGACATGTGGAACCGGATGTTCCGGGCGTGGAATGGGCTACCGGCAATCTGGGACAGGGTTTATCCGCCGCTTGCGGTTTTGCTCTGGCAAGTAAACTGAAAAAACTGGGAAATCATATTTTTGTGCTGATGGGCGACGGCGAACAGCAAAAGGGACAATTATCCGAAGCTCGTAAATTTGCCGTAAAATACCATCTGAATAATCTTATCGCTTTCGTGGATTATAACAAATTGCAGATCAGCGGCGACACCGAAAAGGTCATGCCGAACCAGATTAAAAGCTGTTATCTGGCAGATGGCTGGGATGTGATCGAGATCGACGGACATAATTTCGTCGAGATCAGAGATGCCATTTTGTCTGCCGCCAGGAATGAAAAACCCACCTTGATTTTGGCTCGTACCATCATGGGAAAAGACGTTTCTTTCATGGAAAATCAGGCAAAATACCACGGTTCAGCCATTTCGGAAGAACAGCTAAATATTGCTTTGCAGGAACTCGGTTTGGAAAATGATCTGGAAAAATACAAAAAAATACGAGCCGAATTCAAAGCTCCGCTTCATGAAGAAAAGAAAGAAAAAGAGTTCGATCTGGATTTGGGAAAAGGCATCGTTTATGAAAATAAAACCGATAATCGCTCCGCCTGGGGAAATGCTTTAGCCGATATTGCCATGCTCAATCCGAATGCCGATCTGGCTGTTTTCGACTGCGATCTGCAAGGCAGCGTTAAAACCAATGACTTCGAGAAAATCATGCCGGAACGTTTTTTTCAAAGCGGCATCATGGAACATAATACTGCCGTGACTGCTGCGGCTTTTTCCAAAGTAGGATTTCAGACTTTCTGGGCAGATTTTGGTGTTTTTGGAGTGGATGAAACTTATAACCAACATCGACTTAGCGACATCAATAAAACCAATCTGAAAGTCGTGATGACGCATGTGGGTCTGGATGTGGGTGAGGACGGCAAAACGCATCAGTGCATCGATTATCTGGGATTAATGAAAAATCTGTATCATTTCTATCCCATCATTCCTGCCGATCCTAACCAGACGGATCGTGTAATTCGTTACATTTCCGGTAAATACGGCAATTATCTTATTCCGATGGGGCGATCCAAACTGGATATAATCAAAACCAGGGAAGGGAAAATCTTCTTCGATGAAAATTATCGTTTTGAATATGGCAAAGCCGATCTGCTGCGAGATGGAAAAGATGCGGCACTTTTTGTGATGGGCACGGTTGCCGGAAATGCCGTAAAAGTTGCGGATAAATTGGCAGAAAGTGGGATTTCATTGCAGGTTTGGAACGTGTCCTGTCCACTATGTTTGGATGAAGAAGCTCTGAAAAAAGCAGCCGGAACGGGTTTCGTTTTTAGTTACGAAGACCATAATGTGAATACCGGTTTGGGCAATTGTCTCGCCGATAAAATGATGCAAATGGGACTCGGCGGTAAATTCCGAAAATTTGGCGTGGAAGATTACGCTTTTTCCGGCAGTAGCAAAGATGTTTTCAAAGCCTGCGGATTAGATGCGGATTCGATCGTGGAAAGAATAAAGGAAGTGATGCAGGAGAAATAAGTAAGAGACGCGATGGGAAACACCTGCATTTCCACAAATAATTTGACACTCATACCCCGAATTCTTCAAATGCCTTCGATGAATTCGTTCATGAGTTCTGCATAATTAGTAGAAAAATAGAGTGTATTTTGTAGTAAATGACAAC
>DAISYT010000411.1:0-1982 GCA_036825175.1 Candidatus Cloacimonadota bacterium | reverse complement strand
TTGCCGCGAATGATCTGAATCAATTCATTCGTTCCAAAGAAAAACTCGGTTTCAAAACAAAACTGGTGCTGCTTTCCGAAACCGGAAGTAACACGACATCCATAAAAAATTATATCCAAAATGCTTACGATAATTGGGAAAATCCACCGGAATTTGTGCTCCTGATCGGCGATGTAAACGGAGCTCTTACCATGCCGGCATTCTACGTGGACGGATATTATACTACCTGGGACGTGACAGACCACAGTTATACTCTGTTGGATGGAGATGATTATTTTCCCGATGTATTGATTGGCAGAATTTCCGTGCAGAGTCTTTACGAGCTCGATACGGTCGTCGCCAAGTTAATGAACTATGAGTTTAATCCTTACACGGCTACAAACTGGATGAAAAAAGCGATTGTGCTCAGTTATGTAACTACCAATTACTGGCAGTTCTTTTCACCACGAGAAACAGTGATGGAAGTACGTGAAAAGCTACTCGATTTTGAATACGCTCAGGTGGACACCTTTATCGAACCGTATAGCTCCGGTGGAAGTGCGGCAGTGCGTTCCATGATAAATGGCGGTTACTCTTTCGTGAACTATCGTGGCTGTGGTGCGCCGGGTTATTGGAATGGTTATTACGCAGATATTTTTTCTATTAGTGATATCCAGCAATTAAACAACGGAGATATGTTGCCTTTCATTACCAGCATGACCTGTGGCGGAGGCGATTTTGCTTCTACCAGTTACAGTTCTGTTTTTGGCGAAACCTGGTTGAATGTGGGAACGCCCTCCACTCGCAAAGGTGCGATCGGCTTTATCGGACCCAGCGAACACGACACTAAAACCTGGTTCAATAATGCCAACTGCATGGGTATTTATCAGGGTATAACGCAGGAAGGTATTTTCCGGGGTGGCGAAATGCTGTTACGCGGGAAAATGGAACTTTATAATAACTTCCCTTACAGTCATGCCTGGGGTAATTCCTTAAATTCGGATCAATTCTATTTTTATGTTTATAATCTTCTGGGAGATCCTTCCTTACGGGTTTGGACTGATGTGCCAAATACGATTACTTTTGAAGCTCCCGAAGAAATCGATGTCAGAGATAACGCCATAAGTGTAACGATGAATGGCTTTTTGGCAGAAGATTTTCTGATTGCTCTCACTTGTGATGACAGCCTTGTTTGCACCGGCATCACCGGTATGAACGGAAATGTAATTCTGCCGGTACAGTTAGCGGAAGGCACTTATTACCTTACTGCTTCCAAATATGGTTATATTCCCGTAACCGATACACTCATCGTGACAGATCAAAACATTGTCGCAGCTACAGGTATCATGTGCAATCCACCTGTAGCCGGTACTTCGGTCGATTTCGTCTTTACAGTGATAAATCCCACCGTAAACAATGAAGATATTTCTGTGGAATTAACCACAGATGATGATTTCATCGAGATTACCACGCCAATTACCAATAGTTCAATTACTGTCGGTAACAGTGAATCTTTCGTCGGGCAGTTTAATCTTGCTCCGGAATGGCTCGATGGTCAAACATTTCGGATTTTTATCAATGTAACTTCTTCTGCCGGAACACATTCCTTCCTGCTTTCGGATGAAGTGCAGTCTCCGTCGCTTTGTCTTTCGCAATTTACAGTTTTGAATGCCAATAATTGTCTGCTTCAGGGAGTTGTGAATGAGGTGAATATCGAATTACTGAACTGCGGAATACTGGATGCTCAATCTTTCGATGTACAGCTTTTCACTCAAAATGAAAATGCTTCTGTCATCGGCGGAACAAGCAGTTACGAGCCCATTGCTGCCAATAGTACGGGAACGAACAGCTCTACTTTCCAGATAGGATGTGAAAGTGTTATGACCGGCGAAATCGCTGAGTTTCTAATGAAAGTATATTTATCGGATGAAGTCGTGCAGGAATTGATTATTTCTATGCCTATCGGTGTCGTCACGCAGGAAAGCCCGACTTTCTGTGATTAT
>DAISYT010000410.1:0-1982 GCA_036825175.1 Candidatus Cloacimonadota bacterium | reverse complement strand
CGTAAATCTTCAATCGTAAATCTTCAATCGTAAATCTTCAATCCACAGAAAACCAATTTCATAGCTTTTAATCATCAAAATTAAAAGCACTAAAATGGATATCCTTTCTTAACACACTCTTAACAAATCACTTATATTTCTTTAACTTTTCAGCCGTAAAATCGGGTGTAAAGATTCGGTTTGGTCGAGAAGAAATCCGAGCCGGAAAAAAAGGAGGAAAAGTGAAAAAAACACTACTAGTCGTATTATTAGCTTTGGTTGCATTCGGCATGTTGAGTGCTGAAACAAAACTCAGTATGGAATTATGGAATCGCTGGACTTACGAAACGATCGATGGCGATGTACAGGCAAACGAACTCTTTCTGGAAAGAGGTTACTTCAGATTGGAACCCACTTTTTCCAGTAAAATCAAAGGACGCTTCAACCTGGATTTCTTTAGCGCAGACACAGAAACAGACGGTGCCGGAATCAAATTGAAATACGCTTATCTCGATTTTTCCGACATTATTCCCGTTCCTGACAGCAAATTTACGGTCGGTTTGATGAAGACTTATTTTGGAACGATCTACGATTGGAATTACACCACCATCGATAAAGACCCTTCCGATAAGTACAAATTTGTAAGTTCCACCGACTACGGTATCGGTTTCAGCGGTTACCTTCCCAACGGCTTCGGCAGTTACGATCTGGCAGTTTACAACGGCGAAGGTTACAAAAAGACCGGTTCGGCTTTAAATAAAGATATGAACTACGTCGCCAACCTCCGTCTCATTCCTGTCGTTGGTCTTACACTCGGCGGTTCATACATGTTCAAATCTGCTAAAGATAAAGAAATCGATGACGGCTCCGGTAATTTGATCGATAATCCGGATCGTGAAGAATATAATCTGATCGCAGTTTCCGGCAAATTTGCTTATAGCAAAATCAGTGTTCTGGCACAGTACCTGAACAAAGTGAAATCCCTGCCCAACGCTGATGCTATCGATGACGTAACTTCCACAGTTATTTCGATCATGCCGGTTTTCAAACTCAATAATTCTTTCGATATCGTTGCCCGATACGACATGTACGATCCCAATACCGACGCAGATGACGACGGAGAAAACACTCTGATTGTCGGTGCTAATTACAATATTCTAAGAAATGCCAGCAATTCCCCGACTCTGATGCTTCAGGCAAACTATCAAACCAAAACCTTCGAAGATGATTCCGACGCCGAAAATACCATCATGATGCAGCTTCGTTGGATATTTTCCGAAACCATGAAATAATTTAGGAGAAAAAAGATGAGAAAAAATTTATTCGTAATCGCCCTGTTGATCCTGGCAGTCTTACCGGTTTTTGCCGATCAGAAAATAACGATTTCCGGTTCCACCACGGTTCTGCCCATCGCTCAGGCAACCGCTGAAAGCTTCATGGATCAGCATCCCGATGTAAATATTTCGGTACGCGGCGGCGGATCGAGCGTGGGTATAGCTGCTATCATCGCAGGAACGGTGGATATCGGCGACGCTTCCAGACACATTAAAAGTAAAGAAATTACCGCTGCTCGTGAAAATGGTATCAATCCTTATGAAAACGTAGTCGCCAACGACGGTATCGCCATCGTAATTCATAAAAATAATCCGATCAACGACCTGACCATCGATCAGATCAAAGACATCTACACCGGTAAGATCAATAATTGGAAAGAATTGGGTGGACCAGCCATGCCGATCGTAATCATTTCCCGCGATGTTTCTTCCGGCACTTTTGAAGTGTTCAACACACTCGTTTTGAACGGAGCTCAGGAAGTCGACAGCGCTCTGATGCTGGCTTCCAATAATGCAGTAGTTTCCACCATCAACGGCACTCCCGGTGCCATCGGTTATGCCGGATTGGGTTATGTGAACGAATCTGTGAAAGCCGTAAAAGTGAACGACGTTTATCCCACCAAGCAAAGCATTCAAAGTAAAGCATATCCCATCGCCCGTACACTTCAC
>DAISYT010000409.1:0-2001 GCA_036825175.1 Candidatus Cloacimonadota bacterium | reverse complement strand
ATCGTTATGCTTTTGATTTGTTGCCTTCATAAAAATGAAAAAACATTAACTCATCCCGAAGGCTTTCGGGACTCAAACAGAATGTTTTTTTTGCATTTTTATTTCAGAACAAATTTACAAAAGCAACGATATGGGGCTATTCATTTCTAAAAGATTTTTTCCGGATTTAAAACAAATTAAAAAAGGCTATATAATCTACAAACGATCTATAACCTCGCCATCCAGAGTTACATATTCCCGCATCAAATTTGCCGTTAGGCAGGAATGAACCGGTAAAACACCGATCACATCTCCGAGATGGAATTGCCCGATCTGCTCCGGTAAAACTTTGATAATTCCGTGTTCCTGAGACAACGCCGAAACATACATTCCCGTTATGGGTTCCGTCCAACCGGTTTCCGTAAAATTCACGATCGAACCGAAATTATGACTGCCATCTTCCTGCACGAGATATTCTTTGGAAAGATAAACCGCACCGCCGTAGATTACGATTTCCAGCCTCTCTTTGTCGATGGAAACGATCGGGCAGGCTAAAGCCACAGCTATTTGTGAAGGCTGGCACACTCCCAGATTTACCTGCATCATATCATAAAAAACAAAGTTGCCCGGACGCATTTCATCCACGTTCGGAAAACGCTCTGCCAGAGTGCAACAAGGCGTATCGCCAATCGAAACTTTTACGAAAGGATACTTCTCTTTGAATTGTTGTTTCAGCAGATTCATTTTGTAATTCGTTACTTCATGAATTGCCATGATCTGTTTGACGGATGTCGTGTGATAGGCGTGTCCGGAGTGAGTCAGAAAGCCTTTGAAGCGCAGATTGCCATGACCGAAAATGACGGAAATCAGTTTGGATATCGCTGCTGTGTCCTCGGCTAAAATTCCGCAACGATGGTAACCGCAATCGATCTTGATGTACACATCGACTTTATGCTTCAGATGCTCCTTCAAATAAAACACCGATTCGGGATGGATCAGTAAAATGGTCAGATTGATTTTCTCGGCTAATTCATTGATTCCGTCGATTTCCAACTGATTGAAAGGAAAGGCGATAACGATGTCACTCCAGCCGGCATCGGCAAAATAGCGTGCCATTTTCACGGACGAAACCGTGATCTTTTTCACGCCAAATTCCTGAAACCACTCACCGATCTGAAGCGACTGATGAGTTTTGAAATGCGGACGAAAAATCAGTTTGGCGGCAGCGGCTTTTTTGGCCATCGTTTCGATATTCTTCCGGCATTTATCCCGATCCAAAAGTAATGTAGGTCTGATAAGATTCTGAACCATAATTTCCTCCTTCCGAACTCCAAACCGATAAATAGTTTTTGCTAAATGGAAGTCAAATTAAAATTCGTTTAAAATAAGCTGCATTCCTTATAATTACTTAAAAATCTTTTTAAGATTGACAGATAATCTACTATTTTCTTTTTTAGTGCCATAAAAAGTATTTATAAGGAGCGATAATGAAAATGTATTCCATATCTGAATTATCGGAAATTTTAAAATTACATCCCAAAACGATCCTGCGTTTTATTCATGAAGGGAAAATCGCTGCCAGAAAAATCGGACGTTCCTGGATGGTAAGCGAAAATGAATTGAAACTTTACTGTCATGGCGAGCCGGAAGAAACCGAACAAATTAACGAAGAACCGCAATACGAGACGTTGGGAGAAAGGATCAGTGTTTCGGCTGTTATCGAAATCAAGGAGCAAAATTCCGAGGAAGCATCACGGCTTTCCAATTCACTTTTAGCAATGTTGAACGGCGAAAAAGGTGCCAGCGGCAACGTCCGTTTTGATTCATTTTATTACCCGGAAGTTCAGAAAGCCAAATACGTTTTTTACGGAAGCCCGGAATTCATCGGCAGAATTATGGAAATGTTCAGTGTCATCAGCAAACCGAAAGAAGAAAGTTATGAAAAACAGAGTTTATAAATCCGAAGCCGGCAGAAGGCAGGTTGAAACATTTTACCAAAACCTTCTAAAAAAATATCCCGGT
>DAISYT010000408.1:0-2002 GCA_036825175.1 Candidatus Cloacimonadota bacterium | reverse complement strand
CAAAAAGAAAAAGATGAAATGAAGAAAGAAAAAGAAAAAATGAATGTCGGCAAAGCCAAATCCGGCAAATACTGGTAATCGACATTTAAGATTGGAGATTTACGATTTAAGATTTAGGATCGAATAAAGAATGAAAAAATATTTAATTTTATTGAGTCTGTTATTGATTCTGCCCGTCTGGGCAGCGCAGGAATTGCGTGTGGAATCTTACGTGGATAAAACCAGAATCGGTACCGACGATTATTTGGAATTCACTATCGAGATATCCGGTGAAGATGCCAATCAGGTGAAAGAGCCGCAATTGCCGCAGATAAAGGGCTTCCGCAATTTGGGAACGTCCTCCTCCACTTCTTCCTCGATTTCAGTGATCAACGGTAAAATGCAGTCGGAATACACGAAGAAATACAAGTATTCCCTCTCTCCCACCTCGGAAGGAAAATTCATCATTCCACCCGTTACGATCAGTTTTAAAAATCAAACCTATAAAACTTCCACCGTCGCCGTGGAAGTGGTAAAAGGAAGCACCGAACCGGCGCCGCCGACTTCCGGTAATTTTAACCGATCCCGAACTAATCAGACCACCACTTCTCAATCCAATCTGGAAGATAATCTTTTCGTTATTGCAGAAGTCAATAAATCGACCGTTTATGAAAATGAACCGGTAACGGTAAACTATACTCTTTATACACGTTACGATATTTCCAATCTGGCATTTGGCAGCGATCCGAGTTATAATGGTTTTTGGAAGGAAGATGTTTTCACTCCGAAACAAATTAGTTTTTCCCGCCGAACTTACAACAACGTGCTCTATAATGCCATGCTGATGAAGACGTTAACGCTCTTCCCAACGCAATCCGGTAAGTTGGAAGTTCCTCCTTTGGAACTGAAAGTGGACATCCGAACGCAACCGACCAGCTTCTTCGATTTCGGTTCGACCAAACAGTATTCCATCAAAAGCGATCCGATCAAGCTGAACGTTCTCAATCTGCCGGAAGAAGGAAAACCACGCTGTTTCACCAACGCTGTCGGTTCTTTTTCCCTGAACAGCAACATCAGCCAGCAGGAACTCAAAGTCGGAGATTCTTTCACCTATACATTGGAAATAACCGGTACCGGTAACCTGAAGCAATTCGATACCCCCACTTTACCACCGATCCAGCATCTGAGATTTGTTACACCGGAAGTGACCTCCGACATCAACAGCGATCAGAAATCCGGCACAAAATCGATCAAGTATCTGGTGATCGCCCAGGAAAAAGGAGATTTCACGATTCCGCCGATCGAATTCGGTTATTTCGATACACAACAAAGAAAATATCGTGTTTTAAAAACCGACAGTTACAGGTTGCAGGTAGCGGAAGGCAGCGGCATGCTTATTGCCAGCAGCACAGCTCAATCCGTCGTCAAAATGGAAGGCAAAGATATCGGATTTATCATTCGGAATATCACCTTGAAAAATCAAAAAATCTTCTTTGAGTCTCTCGTTTATTGGCTCATAATTCTACTCTCGATTTTTTGCATTCCGGTTAGTATTTTGTATGCCAACGAACATGCCAGGATCAGTGGAAACATCGATTATCAGAGGCAGAAGCAGGCTGATAAAATTTTGAAGAAATATATGAAGCAGGCAGCGATTCATCATAAAAGCGGAGATAATAAATTTTATACCGCAGCTCAAACCGGACTCAGCAGTTACCTTTGCGACAAACTGCGCATTCCGCGTGGCAGCACAACCGAGATGGTTTTATCTGAAATTGCCGGCAGGAATCTCGATCCCGATCTGCCCACTAAAATCAAAGCCTTCTTCGAGACTTGTAACCAGGCACGTTTCATGCCGGGCGGATTATCCGATCAAAGTATAGAAAACGATTTCCGCTCGTTACAGAATATCGTTTCAGAAATTTCCCGGAGCAAAATATGAAAAAATCTATCATCTTACTTTTTATAGGATTATCTGTTTTCCTTTCAGCTCAAAACTCTTTGGAGGGTACTTTTCAGGAAG